>JANQIJ010000264.1 GCA_028282185.1 Rhodospirillales bacterium | reverse complement strand
TCCTCGGTGGCCCGTGGGCTTGAATGTCCCGGGATCGTCGCGGTTTGCCGAGCGCAGCCGCCAGCGCGCGGGGCGGCCGCGCATCGCGGGCGTCTTGCGGGTTCCGTGGCCGTTCCCACGGCGGCCAAAGGGCGGATTGTCGATTGATCCCAACCGGCTCGCGGCCTAAGCTGCCTTGTCGGTGGATAAACGCACATCGTGCGTCTTTTTGCTTGAAGAACGCGCACGGCGTGCGTTAAAAGGCGGCCTGACCGATGAAACTGGGAGAGCGGAAAACACCCTTGACCGATACGGCATTTTCAACCAACGGGGCCCACACGGGGGCTTTGGACGGTTCGACGGCGGCAACGATGGACGGGCCCGAGGACACCCGAGAATACGAATGCAAGCTGGGCGGCGGCCCGGCGCAGCTCCGCGCCGTCAAGAAAGCGGCGGCTGGGTTGAGCAAGACGCCACTTGCCTGGACCCAGGACAACCTGGAGAGCATTTATTACGACACCCAGGACCTGCGGCTCGGCGTGCGCCGGGTGGCGCTGCGCGTGCGCCGCAAGAAGGGGCGCTTTATCCAGACGGTAAAGACGGAAAACGACGGCGCTGGGGTGCTGTTCGATCGCGGCGAATGGGAGCAGGAGGTCGACGGCATGACACCGCGCCTGGACGTCCTGCCGCCGGCGGCGGTGGAACGGGTCGGCCTGGTCCTGCCCGGCGAGTTAACGGAAACCTTCCGCACGGTCTTCACCCGCGAACGGGCGGAAATCGTCTGCGGCGGCGGCATGGGGCCGGTCAGCCGCATGGAAATCGCCCTCGACCGTGGCGAGGTGGTTTCCGGCAGCGCCAGGGAGCCGATCAGCGAGGTTGAACTGGAACTGATCGAGGGCGATCCCCGCGACTTGTTCGAGGTCGCCCTCGCGTTGCAGCAGGCGGCGGGCCTGCATATCGTCCAAGAGGCCAAGGCGGCGCGGGGCTATCGGTTGCTGAACCCGACGCCGGTCAAGCCGGTCAAGGCCGCGAAGACGGTGCTGCGTCCGGGCGAGACCGTCAATCAAGCGATCGCCGAAACCCTGCGCAACGGCACGCGTCAGATGCTGGCCAACGAGGCCCCGTCCCTGGACGGCGACGACCCCGAGGGTGTCCACCAGTTCCGTGTTGCCGTGCGCCGCATGCGTTCCATGCTGTCGGTGTTCAACAAGCTGTTGGCGCCCAATCGGGTGGATTGGCTGAAGGCGGAATTGAAGTGGATCGCCGACCAGTTCGGTCCGGCCCGCGATTGGGATGTGTTCATCGACGAAATCCTGGGGCCGGTGCAGGCGGCGGGGATCGAACCGGTGGCCATGGCGGCCCTGCGGCAGGCCGCGGAAACGGCGCGAAAGAACGCCTATGTCCTGGTCCGCGATGCGCTCAACAGTCCGCGCTACGCCGCCTTGGTGCTGAAGTTGTCGGCTTTCACCGAAACCCAGGGTTGGTCGCCGCAACCTTGTCCACCGGACCATCCCCTGGCCGATACCATCGAAGCCTGCGCGCCAAGGGTCCTGGGCCGCGCCCATAAAAAGGCCCTGCGGGCCGGCGAGGGTCTGGCCGATCTGGACATCCCCGCGCGGCACAATTTGCGGATCCGGGTCAAGAAGCTGCGCTATACCACCGACTTCCTGCAAGCCCTATATCCGGCGCCGGAAAAGAAAAAATACCTCAAGGCCCTGGAACGCCTGCAGGACGATTTTGGGCATCTCAACGACGTGGCCGTGGCCGAACGCCTGATCGATGAATTGATGGTCGCACAGGCCGCCGAAGGCGACGGCGCGGAAGCCGCGCTGGCTGCTGCTGCGGGCGCGGTCGGCGGTTGGCACGCCCGGGGCCTGCATGACAGCGAACCGCGCCTGCTGGCGGATTGGGAACAGTTTACCCAGGCGCCGCCGTTCTGGCGCGGCGACAGATAGGGCAGGGCGTGCAAAGCCATGACGATGGCGATCCTGGTTTCCAATTCAAAAGGCGGTTGCGGCAAGACGACCTTGGCGACGAACCTGGCGGCGGCGTTCGCGCAAGGCGGGTTGCGCACCGCGCTGGCCGATGTCGACCGGCAGAAAAGCAGCCTTAATTGGCTGAAACGCCGGCCCAGGGATCTGCCCAGGATCGACGGCCTGAACTGGACCCGCAAATTCGAGGCGCCGGGCAAGGATATCCAGCGCCTGGTGATCGACGCCCCGGCGGCGATCAGCGTCGAGCGGTTTCGCGAGTTGCTCCGTTTGTCGCAAGCCATTCTGCTGCCGGTCCTGCCGTCGGCTTTCGATCAGGCGGCGACCCGGCGGTTCCTCAAGAAGATTGACGAACTTAAGCCCATTCGGCGAAATAAGAAGCCGCTGGCGATCGTCGGCAACCGGGTTCGCGCGCGAACCCGCTCGGCCAAGGAGTTGGAGGATTTTTTGCGGACGTTGGAGCATCCGGTCGCGGCCTATATCACCGACCGCTCCCTCTATACTGACGGCGCCTATTCGGGCGTCAGCATCTTCGACAAGGAAGACAGGCGCGCCAGGGCCGCGCAGGCCGACTGGTCATCCTTGATCACATTCCTGGAGACCAGTTAGATTTCATACGAATACTACAACGACGGGCCTGTCATGGACGGCAAGGATTTCAAGGGTTGGCGTAAGCGCCATAAGATGTCGCAGAAGGATGCGGCCCGCGCCCTGGGCCTGAAGCCGCGGATCATTCAGTACTACGAAAAAGGCGAACGCGACGGCAAGCGGGTGGAGATTCCGTTGTCGGTGCGTCTGGCCTGCTTTGCCATCGAGCAAGGAATCGGCGATTTCGACGGTGAAAGGGGCCGAAAGCTGAAACCTCGCGACAAACGCGACGAGGAGTAAAGCGGCCGAGGGCCCATATTGCCCGTATCGGGCCTGTATCGGGCCATATTGCCCGTATCGGGCCTGTATCGGGAATGAAGGCCGGATCAGGGCCTAATAGGCCCGGTCGATGCAAAAATCCACAAGCTCCAGCAAGGCGTCTTTTTGTGGTGTCGATGGGAAGATGCCGAGCGCGTCCCGCGCCACGGCGCCGTAATGGCGGGCCCGGTCCACTGTGTCGGTGAGCGCCCGGTGATCCTGCATCAGAGCGATGGCGTGATCCAGGTCGCCGTCACTTTGGTCCAAATCTTCCAAGGTACGCCGCCAGAACGTGCGTTCGTCGTCGTTACCGCGATGAAACGCCAGAATGACCGGCAGCGACAGCTTGCCTTCCTTGAAGTCGTCGCCGACGGTCTTGCCCAGCGCGGCTTGTTCCGCCGAATAATCCAACACATCGTCGATCAGCTGGAAAGCGATGCCCAGGTTCAGGCCATAGGTGTACAAGGCGTCTTCTTCCGCCCGCGGGCGGTCGGCGACCACCGCCCCGATGCGGCAGGCGGCGGCGAACAACTCGGCCGTCTTGGCCTTGATCACGTCGAGATAGCTGCCTTCCCCGGTCTGCGTGTCGTTGGTCGTCATCAACTGCAGGACTTCACCCTCGGCAATGGTGGCCGACGCGTCGGACAAAATCTTCAACACCGGGAGCGAGCCGTCGGCGACCATGACCTGGAAGGCGCGTGAAAACAGGAAGTCGCCGACCAGGACACTGGCCTGGTTCCCCCATAGGGCGTTGGCCGAGGCCGCGCCGCGGCGAAGTTCGCTGGCGTCGACAACATCGTCGTGCAGCAAGGTTGCCGTATGGATGAATTCGACACAGGCGGCCAATCCGATATGCCGGGTACCGGCATAGCCGCACATGCGGGCCGCGGCCAGGGTCAGGATCGGGCGCAGCCGTTTGCCGCCGGAAGCGACGATATGCCCGGCCAATTGCGGGATCAGGGCGACGGGGCTGTCCATCTTTTGGACGATGACTTCATTGACGGCTTTCAGGTCGTCGGCGACCAAAGCCTGCAACCCGTCAATGTTCGGCTTTCTCTTGCGCTCGCCTTCCAATTCGACGACGACGGCCACGGTATGCTCCCCAGGTCTACCGGGAATTGCCCCGGTTTTCTTGACGTTAACGTCCGATCCGAGGAGCATAGGGACTGGCGGGGCCGGCGGTCAACCGGCCCGTGTCCCGCCCGTGCACAGACCCCTCTTGAGGCCCATCCGCCGTGGGAGCCCGCATGATCGAACTCTATCGAACCAATGACCCGGTGCTCCTGTCCTGGATCGAGGCGCGTCTGGCGGCGCTCGACGTGCCGTCCTTGGTCTTCGACACCCATGCCAGCGTCCTGGAAGGAAACGCCGTTGCCATCCAGCGCCGGGTGATGGTCGATGCCGGCGATCTTGCCCGCGCCCGCCGGGTCCTGGCCGAGGCCGAGGAGATCGCCCTCGGTCGGCGCGACCCGCTGGACTAGGCCGATGGCGCCGGACCGTGAGCCAGGGCAGACGGGCGGCCCGGCGGCGGCTGTTGCCGCCCACCCGGCCTTCGAGGAAACGCGCCTCCTGGCCGGGCGGGTCCACTGTTTTCAACCGGTCAAGGGCTATCGGTCGGCGATCGACGCGATCTTGCTTCCGGCCGCGGTGCCCGCCGCGTCCGGTCAGCGGGTGTTGGAACTCGGCTGCGGAACGGGAGCGGCGGCGCTCTGCCTGGCGGCGCGGGTGGCGGATGTTCGCGTCGTCGGCCTCGATATTCAGCAATCCTTGATCTTCTGGGCGGCGCGAGGGGCTGCGGCAAGCGGCGTCGAAGGCCGGGTTCGCTTCGTCGCCGGTGACCTTTTGGCGCCGCCGGCCGCGGTCGTGGAGGCGGCGCCCTTCGACCATGTGATGGCCAACCCGCCTTATCTAAAAGCCGGTAGCGCCCGCCCGCCGCAGGATCCGGGAAAGGCGCTGGCGACGATTGAAGGGGCGGCGACGCTACGTCATTGGCTCGACGCGGCCTGGAGGATGGTCAAACCCGGGGGCAGTATCACCGTGATCCATCGCGGCGACCGGTTGGGCGACCTGTTGGCGGCGGTCACTGTTGCGG
>JANQIJ010000247.1 GCA_028282185.1 Rhodospirillales bacterium | reverse complement strand
GGCATGCGCTGGGCGGCGCAGGATCACCAAGGTACACATGGCTTATCGGTCGCCCCTCAATCGTCGGCCCGGGGGTCTCCGGGGGCGCCCCCCGGACATTGCCGACGGGGCCAGCAAGCGCTCCCGTGGGGCATTCGCCCGCTTGGCTTTCGCGCTGACCGCGCGACGCACGCTTTTGCTTGCCGCATGTTTCTCGCCCAAGGCTCTAAACATGCGGGTTAGATATCTTTTTTGACCGGTCAAGGCCAGGAAGTTCTCCTCAATTGGAACCGATGCCGGCGGTTGCGCATTCGCGCCCCGCCGCTTACATATTTCGAAAGACCGCGTGCTCCTGTCGGGACGCGCCAAACGCACCAGGGAGAGGGAGAACCCCGCCATGTCCGACGCTTTCGACGATCGCGAAAAAGGCTATGAAGCCAAGTTCAAATTGGATGAAGAACTGCGGTTCAAGGCCGAGTCCCGGCGCAACAAGTTGGTCGGATTGTGGCTCGCGGAGAAGTTCGGCCTGACCGGTTCGGACGCCGACGCCTACGCCAAGGAAGTCGTTCTCGCCGACCTTGACGAACCCGGGGTCGAGGACGTGGTCCGCAAGGTCATGGCCGACGTCGAAACCCGGGGCGCCGACGTCACCGAAGCCGACCTGCGCAAGCAGCTTGACGAGCTGTTCCACGTCGCCGCCCAACAGGTCGCGAACGAATAGCAAAACCCGAGGGAACGGCGTTCCCGACGGTGGCTTTGCGTCACATCTATTGAGAAAGGCCCGAGGGAACGGCGTTCCCGACGGTGGCTTTGCGTCACGTCTATTGAGAAAGGCCCGAGGGAACGGCGTTCCCGACGGGGAAGCAATCGATTAGCTGGACGCGATCATCGGGCTCTCGGCGTCGCCGGGCGGAACCGCGCGCAGGTTTTTGGTGATCAGCTGGGAATCCCGGTCCCCGCGCGATGCGATGCGCAGGCTCGACGAATGTCCGTAACAGCGCACGACCCCGTCGGCGATCTCAACGAACCCCGCCGCGACAACCTCCAGGGGGCGCATCTGCCCGGCGACCCAGGAATGAATGAACTCATGCGGGAACAGGACCGGCGCCTCGCCCCGGGGCGATTTAAAAACGATGTACTTCATCGGGCCGGGATGCAGACGGTGGGGCATGGCCCCATCTTCGCCGATCCTGCGGCCCGCGTCTGTGAAATTATTGCGTAATCGAGTTCAACTCCGCAGAAGCGAGTCGAGGACAGGTGCCAAAGCGCACCCCGGAATCGAAAGAGGTGCTAAAAATGATTTAACGGATTATCATTCGTTTTTGCATCATATTACGTAAGCCGAATAAAAGCAGTGGGGCTCGTGATCGCCGTTAAGGGAAAGCTTGATCTTTCCTGGCGTCACGGCCCCTTTTCGCTTAGTGCTAGCATATGAACTACCATCAATACGCGATTCTTCTAGATGGCGAATTCGTTCGCGGGAAGATTTATGAAGTCGTAAAGATGCCGGTAGCGGCAGATCACGTCGCGATTTTGGCTAAGAAAAAACCCGCTGGAAGATATCGTCGACCCGGGCCCGGTGGTAATCCATGCTGTCGAGCGCAAAGAGCGCTTTCAGGTCTTCGTCGCCCAGCACCTCGGCCATTTCCGGGTCTTTCGACAAAAAATACATCAGTCGGTTGTCGTATTCGGCGGCTTCCCGGTCCTGGCCATCCAGCTCGGCCGCCTTATCGGGGTCGTCCGGGTCGATGCCGAAGCTTTTCCAGACCCGCATGGCGGCACGCTGGACGATTTTATAGGCGTCTTCGCGGCTGACGCCTTTCTGGGTCAGGTCCAAAAGCACCCGGCCGGCGTCGTGGATGCCGCCGAACTTGTCGATGTGTTCCTTCATGTTCTTCGGGTAGATCACCAGCTTTTCGATCAGCCCGGCCAGCCGGCCCAGCGCGAAATCGAGGGTCACCGTGGCGTCCGGGCCGATCATCCGCTCGACGGACGAATGGGAAATGTCGCGTTCATGCCACAGGGTTACGTTCTCCAGGGCCGGGGTCACGGCCGAGCGGACGATGCGGGCCAGGCCGGTCAGGTTTTCCGTCAGGATCGGGTTGCGCTTATGCGGCATGGCGCTGGACCCCTTCTGCCCCGGGGCGAAATATTCCTGGGCTTCGCGAACCTCCGTGCGCTGCATGTGGCGGACCTCGGTCGCCACGTTCTCCATGCTGGCGGCGATGACGCCCAACGTGGCGAAGAACATGGCGTGGCGGTCGCGCGGGATCACCTGGGTCGAGATCGGCTCGGGCCGCAGGCCCAGCTTGCCGGCGACGTATGCCTCGACCTTGGGGTCGACGTTGGCGAAGGTGCCGACGGCGCCCGATATGGCGCAGGTGGCGATGTCCGCCCGCGCCGTTTCCAGGCGCGCGCGGCCGCGGGCGAATTCGGCATAGAACCGGGCGAATTTCAGGCCCACGGTCGTCGGCTCGGCGTGGATGCCGTGGCTGCGGCCCATCACCGGCGTCATCTTGTGTTCCATGGCGCGCGCCCTGAGGGCGTTCAAGACTTTGTCCAGGTCTTCAAGCAATAGCCCGGCGGCCTGGTTCATTTGCACGGCCAGGCAGGTGTCGAGCACGTCCGACGAGGTCATGCCCTGATGGACGAAGCGGGCCTCGTCGCCGACCTGTTCCGCCAGTTCCGTGGTGAAGGCGATGACGTCGTGGCGGGTTTCGCGCTCGATCTCGTCAATCCGGTCGATGCGCGCGCCGTCGTAGGGCTTGTCGCCCTTGGCCCAGATCGCCTGGGCGGCCTCCTTGGGGATCACGCCCAGTTCCGCCATCGCGTCGCAGGCATGGGCCTCGATCTCGAACCAGATGCGGAATTTGTTGGCGGGCTCCCAGATGGCGGCCATCTGGGGGCGGGAATAGCGCGGAATCATGGAAACTCCGTTTCAGACGGGGCGAAGGGTCCTTATAGTCCTTTTCATGGATGGGAACAGCCGCAAATCGGACCTGCCGGCCATTCCCCTGGTCGATCTCGGGGGCCAGGGTCCCGTCGCCCTGGTCGAGGCCGAAGGGGCGAAGTTCCGCGACCTGTTCGGTGCCGGGTTGGCCCATTACGGCCCGACCTTCCTGAAACTCGCCGACGGGGTCAGCCGTCGTTGGCTCGAACGGGCGGAAACGCCCTATAAACCGGACATCGAGGCGCTGGCCGCCCGCGCGCCGGGACCGGGCCTGCGGATGCTGAACCTGTCCTACGAATGGTCCTGCACCACGGGCGTCGGCCCGCAACCGGGCGGCGCCGGCAACCGGCTTCTCAGGACGCTCGATTGGCCGTTGGACGGTCTTGGTCGGAACCTGGTGGTGGCCCGGATCGACGGCCCGGCCGGCCTCTGGTTCAATGTCACCTGGCCCGGTTTCGCCGGTGCCGCCACGGCGATGGCGCCCGGTCGCTTCGCCGCCGCCATCAACCAGCCGCCGATGAAGCGGCACACCTTCAGTTGCTGGCTCGATTGGCTGATCGAACGGCCCCGGGTCCGCCACCGCACCGCCATACCGGCGATGCATTTGCTGCGCCGGGTGTTCGAACAGTGCCCAAGCTATGACGCGGCCAAGCAGATGCTGACGGAAACGCCGATCGCCGTGCCGGCGTTCTTTAGTTTAAGCGGCGCCGGCGCGGACCAGGGTTGCGTCATCGAACGCACGGAAACCGCCGCCTATGTCCGTGACGGCGGACGCCAATCCGTGGCCAATCATTGGATCGCCGGGCGCGATTCCGGCCTGCCCCAGGGTCGCATGCGCGGCCAGGACAGTCCCGGCCGCCATGCCATGATGGAAAGCTGCCGCGATCGAACGCCGGACGGCTTCGATTGGGTCCGCGACCCCATCCTCAACCCGACGACGCGCCTGGCGGTGGTCGCCAATGCCTGTCAGGGAAGCCTCAGGGTTCGCGGCTATGAAAAGGACGGTCCGGTCACCCGCGATTTTCGGTTGTGATCTCGGCCGCTTGGCAAGCGGCTTGGATTGACCGGACGGTTCGCGCTATAGCCACGCGATAGGGCACAAAGAACGACCCCAGTCTCCGCGGCAGGGCGGCCGCCGGCGGGTGGAACTGGGGCAGGGATACGGGATAGGGACACCCCATGGACGACTTCAGCCGAACCATTCATCGCCTGCTCAACGACAAGGGCGGCGCGATCGCCACGATTGCCCCCGAGGCGCCGGTGGCCGAGGCCGCCAAGATGATGGCGGCGGCACATATCGGCGTCCTGGTCTGTCAGCAGGGTGATGCCATCCTCGGCGTGATTTCCGAACGCGATATCGTCCGTGCCTGCGACGAACGGGGGGGTGATCTTGTCGATCTGCGGGTCGCCGAGATCATGACCGCCG
>JANQIJ010000212.1 GCA_028282185.1 Rhodospirillales bacterium | reverse complement strand
TCTCCTTGTAGGCCTCGTAGAAACTCGCGGCATATCCGGTCAGAGTGTCCGGCCATCCGCGTTCTTCGTTGTTGACGGCCCGCCCATGATCGGTCAGATACCAGGCGGGAAAGCGAAACAGTTCAAGCTCGAACTCGCCCGCGTGGACGGCGTTGCCGGTGCGTTCCTCGATGTCTTCAAGATCCTTGTCCGTGAACTTGCGGTTCATGAACTCGAAATAGGCGTGCCGCCGTTCCTCTTCCGCCAATAGTTTCTTGCGCTTCTTTTCGAGCGCCTTTTCTTTCAGCACCTCGAGCGCGTGCTGGTGAAGCGATCTGGCGTCCGCCCGTTTTTCCGGGGGCGGTGGATGGTATTTTTTTTCTCCGGACATGGCCGACCTCAAGTTCATGCACCGTTCAACGATGGCGATCATCGACCGCGGCGGCATTCCAGTCAAACAACAGGTTCTTCACAACCAACAGCTTGCAAGTGACGGAACTTCGACATCCGGGCGAGACCCGACATACGGGCAATGCGGCGAAATCCGAAGTGACCCTATACAGGGCGCTCGCCGATCGCCGTGCAGCGTTCCATGTAGCGGTCCGCGGTGTAGTCCTTGATCGCGTAATGCATCAGGCAGCGGTTGTCCCAGACCACGACGTCGCCGGACCGCCAGCGGTGGCGATAAAGGAACTCCGGCCGGGTCGCGAAGTCGTAAAGCGGCTGCAGGATCGCTTTGCTTTCCTCGGCCGAAAAGTCCTTCAAATGGCTGGTGAAGCCGGGGTTGACGTAAAGCGATTTTCGGCCCGTCTCCCCATGGGTGCGGACGACGGGATGGACAGAGCGGTTGGCGCCGTCGAAATCGCCTTCGATGACCAGCGGCTGGGCGTACTGCGTCGCCGCCGCGACGGCGAAATCATGTACCGCTTCAAGTCCGTCGAGGATTGCCTTGAAACCATCCGACAACGCCGCATAGGCCGCCGTCATGTTGGCGAAGATCGTGTCGCCGCCATGGTCCGGGACCTCGATCCCATAAAGCACCGAAGCCCCCGCCGGGCGGTCGCGGAAGGACACGTCCGAATGCCAATAGGTGCCGGCCCGGGCCCGGCCCAGTGGTTCGCCCTGTTCGTCGACCTTGTTGGAAACGCGATAGATCTGCGGATGATCCGGATGCAGATAGCGGCTGACCGTGTCCTGCAGCGGCGGTTGGCCCGGGTCGTGGAACAGGGGTCCGAAGCGCCGGGAGAACGCCATGTGCTGGTTCCGGGTCAAGGTCTGGTCGCGGATCACCATCATGCCGCCGGCATCCAGCCAGGCCTGTTTCAAGTCGCCGAACAGGTTACCACCGGCACCTTCGTCCGCCGTCGAGTCAGGGTCCGTCCCCAGATCGGCGGCCAGATCGATGCCGGTAATCTCGACGCCCAGATGGGAGGTCAAGGGGGTTTTGCGGAACGACATGGCTAAGAATCCGTTGATCGCGTTTCGGTGCCTGCCAACGAGGGCTACTTCCGCGGCACGGCCGCTTTCAGGCAATCATACAGGATGTGCTGCGCCTGGCCCAACTGCCGTTCCTCGTCTTCCCAGACGGTTTCGCGCATCGCACGCAGGCCCGACAGGGTCTGGTGGTTCTGGGTGTCGGCGATCTGTTGGTCGATCTCCTTGAGCGCCGCCTTGCGTATGTCCTCGATGGCGACGATCAACTCCCGATTATCGGCGCGGCAGCTGCTGGCGGTCAGGGGATCGGCCCGGGGGCTGTCGGGCGCAAGGGCAAGCAGCAGTGCGCTCGTGATCAAGGCGGCCGGCCAGGGCAAGCGCGGCAACAGATCGCAGCGGTGGGATGTCCGGTCGGTCATGGGCGCGAAGTCTATCGGCGGATCGACCGGCAGGTCAATCGCCGGGCCGGTTCAAGCGGTCAACAGACCGTGACCGGGTCCCGGAGATCAGCCGCCGGTGACGCTCATGTGCCGACCCAGGGCGGGATCGGCGCCGCGCCGCTCGATGACGAAGTCGTGGCCTTTCGGCTTGCGGCCGATGGCTTCGTCAATCGCCGCCTCGAGAAGTTCGTCCGCTTCCGACGCGCGCAAGGGCGCGCGCAGATCCGCCGCGTCGTCCTGGCCCAGGCACATGTAGAGCGTGCCCGTGCAGGTCAGGCGAACGCGATTGCAGCCTTCGCAGAAATTATGGGTCAGCGGCGTGATGAAACCAAGCTTCTGGCCGGTCTCCTCGACCTGGGTATAGCGCGCCGGACCGCCGGTCTTGTATGGGATGTCGGTCAGGGTCCAGGTCTTTTCCAGGCGTTCGCGCAAATCGGAGAGGGCCAGATACTGGTCCGTCCGGTCCTGATCGATTTCACCCAGCGGCATGGTTTCGATCAACGTCATGTCGTAGCCGTTTTCGCCGCAGAACTCGATCAGGCGATCGATCTCGTCTTCGTTGAAATTCTTCAGCGCAACGGTGTTGATCTTGATCGCCAGGCCGGCCGATTTGGCCGCTTGAATACCGCCCATGACCTGGTCCAGCTTGCCCCAGCGGGTGATCGCCGCGAACCGCTCGGCGTCGAGCGTGTCGAGGGACACGTTGATGCGCCGGACGCCGGCCTCGACCAGTTCATCGGCGAAACGCGCCAATTGGCTGCCGTTCGACGTCAGGGTCAGTTCGTCCAGTTCGCCGGTTTTCAGGTGGCGGCCCAGGTTCCTGATCAGCGACATGATGTTGCGCCGAACCAGCGGCTCGCCCCCGGTCAGGCGAAGTTTGCGCACGCCCTTGCGGACAAAGGCCGAGCACAGACGGTCGAGTTCTTCGAGGGACAGGACCTCTGCCTTGGGCAGGAAGGTCATGTCTTCGGCCATGCAATAGACACAGCGGAAATCGCAGCGGTCGGTCACCGACACGCGCAGATAGGTCACCGCCCGGCCGAAGGGATCGATCATTTCAGTCATGGAATGCGCCTTGATGCGTCCTCGTATTTTGTCGTCAGCGCCTCAGTTCAAGAGGCTTGACCGGATCGGCGCGGGGCCGCCCAAGTCTGTTTACAATCAAGATAGGTATCCGGTTACGGATTGTCGCCCCCTAATTTAATGCGGCTTCGCGGCCGGACAAGGGGCGCGATCCCGGCTCAGCCGTCGTTGTCGGCGTCGGGCGTCAGGCCCCGGGCCTTCATGTCCTCCTGGGCCATTTGCCGCAGGTCTTCGCGCTCGCGCAGGTAATCGTCGGTCGTCCGGGTCACCGGGCGCGGCGCGCCGGCCAGCGGGTTTTCGACATCGAACTGCACCATCACCCGGCAGTCGTCGCACATTTTCAGCCGGTTCAGGGCGTCACCGGCGAACATCGCGTGACCCTTCAGCTTTTCCGTCATCTGATTGATCGTCGCCCGCGTGCCATAGGGCTTGCCGCAGCGGATGCAGTGGAACGGATCCTCTTCCTTCTGCACGCGGGGCGCCTTGGCCTCGGCCAGGAAAGACAGGCGCGGGGTCAGCGAAATGACGCTTTCCGGGCAGGTCTTCTTGCACAGGCCGCATTGCACGCAGGCATCTTCGATGAAGCTCAGCTGCGGTTTGTCCGGATTGTCGCGCAGCGCCCCCGCCGGGCAGGCGCCGACGCAACTGAGGCAGAGCGTGCAGCCGTCGATGTCGACCTCGACCGTGCCGAAGGGCGCGCCGTCGGGCAGGGCTACCGCGTCGACCGGCGTCGGCGCCGCCGCATACAGGCTGTCCAGTGCCAGGCCCATGACCGCGCGCTTGCGGCCCAAGGGCAGAAAATCGCCCGCCGGCATGGTGGTCAGGCTCTCCAACGACCAGAGCCGGTCTTCGACCGCCGAAGGATCGTCCAGGTCGAGCGCCTGGACCCGACCGCGGCCGTATCCGAGCGCCTCGAAAACGGTTTCCGCGGTCTCGATCTCGCCCTGTTGGGCCTCGGCGTCCGGGCGTTTTTCCGGCGGCATCAGGATCAGGACCCTGGCCGCGCCCAGCGCCGTGGCGGTGAAGAAAAGGTCCAGGCCCGCCTGACTGACCTCGTTGACGGCAAAGGGGATGACGTTGGTCGGCAGGCCCCGGCCCAGGCGCGCCATGAGGCCGATGGCTTCCTCGCCGCGGGCCTGGTCATGCAGCAGCAGCACCGGGTCGGCGCCGCCGGCCTTGGTGTAACTCTGCAACACGGTGCGGACCCGTTTGAACAGGTCGTCGCCGCGCGGCAGGGCATAGGTCGCGGCCCCGGTCGGGCAGACCGAGGCACAGACGCCGCAGCCGCCGCAGATGTAGGGGTCGATCTTGACCCGGTCGCCGTCCGGGGCGATCGCGCCGGCCGGGCAATTGTCGATGCAGCGCGAACAGCCGGTGATGCGGCTGCGCGAATGGGCGCAGATGTTGGCGTCGTAATCGACATAGCGGGGCTTTTCGAATTCGCCGACCATGTCGGTGAGCGCCATGATCGCGTCCGCGATCAGGGCCGGATTGCCCGGGTCCGGGTTGAAGTAACCGTCCCGCTTGTCCGCATGGGGGAACAGGGCCGGGCCGCCGCGCAGGTCCAGGATCAGGTCGCATTCCGAGGTGCCGGATTGCCTGTTGCCTTCCCATTGCAGGGTGCCGCGCGACGACGCCTTGGCCGCGGTGAAGTCGGCGATCGTCACCTGGAACGCGCCCAGGTGCCCGCCCGCGCCGGTGACCCGGCCGGCGAACACCGGTGTTTCATTCAGCGCCGGCGGCACGACGTCCTCGGCGCCTTCGAGAACGACCGTGACGTTCAACCGTCCGGCCAGCTTGGCCGCCGCCTCGAAAGCCGCCTCGTCGCGGCCGAGAATCAGGGTCACGCCGTCGGATTTCATGGTGACCGATTGCGCCGGCGACAGGTCCATGGCCGCTTCGCCGAGAAGCGCTGCCATCTTCGCTGTCAAATTTATTGACGATGTCTTGCTGGCGCTGTCGCCTCCGGGGGCGGCGTCGGACCAGCCGGCCTTTTCGCGGATATTGACGAACCGGGCGGGCGAAGTCGGGTTTGCCTTGCCCTCGGCCAATTCATTCAGGGTTTCCAGGAACAGGGGCGCTTCCTGGGTGCAGGCGACCAGCAGCGGCGTGTCGTCTTCGGCGGCGGCGCCGGCCTGGCGTTGGAATTCCTCGATCTGCACGCGGCAGAGATGCGTGGCGACGGCAAGCTCGCCATCGGCGTTAGCTGGCCCGCTTTCACAGGCCTTGGCCAGCGCCTTGCCGTCGATCGTCATGGTCCCTTCGCAGTCGCAGACCAGGACTCTATTGCCGTTCAAGTTCATGTCGCTGTCTTCCTCAGAGGTGCTCGTGAACCCCGATACCGCGTCTTGGGGCGCGGTTTGCGGTCGCGCGCTGCGGTGTCTGCCGGCGCGCCGGTTCGTGAAGGGCCCTTCATGTAGGGTATTTCGTCGCCAATGAAAACGATAGAGGTAATGGGGACATTCGCGATCCGCCGTGGCGGGCGCCGATCGGCAGGCGGGCGGCGCGGTTTGACGCTTTACATCGGACCCCGGGCGTTCTACCTAATCGCCACCGTGAAATCCTGCGGACGGACTCTGGTCGAAGGACAAGCCCATGGCCGACACGCCCAAGATCACCGTGGATGCCTTCATGCTTATGGCCCAGCGCGGCGACCGCGGCGGCCTGGCCGGGGCGCTGGCGGCCGGGATCAAGATCAACACGCTGGACGCCCATGGCAATTCGGCGCTGATGTACGCCGCGGCGGCCGGCCAGACCAAGACCTGCCAATGGCTGATCGATCAGGGCGTCGATAAAGAGTCCAAGAACGACTGGGGCCTTTCGGCGCGCGACTGGTGCCAATGGTCGTCCAACGCCGACGATATCCGTAAGCTGGTTTACTGATCCCGGTTCAAGCGGGTCTCAGGCCCCGGGTTCAGGTCGCGGCATCCGTCCGCGGCGCCGGTCGGCCGATCATCCGGACGATCAAGAATCCGCCGGCCATGGCGCCGACGAAGACCCAGGATTCCCAGCGCCCCAACCCGATGCCGGCGATCGCCGGCCCCGGGCACAGTCCGACAAGACCCCAGCCCGCGCCGAACGCGGCCGCGCCGATCAGCAGGCGGCCGTCGATTTGCACGGCCGTCGGCAATTGGAATGACGCGTCCAGCCAGGGGGCGGCCCGGCCTTTGGCAAGCTGATAGGCGGGCAGGGTTATCGCCAGGGCACCGCCCATCACCAGGGCCAGGCTGGGGTCCCAGTTGCCGGCGACGTCAAGGAAACCAAGTACCTTGGCCGGGTCGATCATGCGCGAAACCGCAAGGCCCAGGCCGAACAGCAATCCGGCGAACAGACCGGCGATGGTTCTATTCATCCGCCAGCCCCCCCGAGGAGATGGCGGATAATGAACACCGTGCCGACCGCGACCGCCATGAAGGTTCCCGTTGCCGCCAGGGAGCGGACGGACAGGCGGGCCAGGCCGCAAATTCCGTGGCCCGAGGTGCAGCCGCTGCCCAACCGGGCGCCGAATCCGACCAGCAGGCCGCCGCCGATCAACAACGGCAGGGACGGGGTCAGGCTGATCCGGATCGCCTCGCCGGTGGCCAGTGCATAGACTGGTGCCGCGGCGATCAGGCCGACGACGAAGGCGATGCGCCATCCGTGTTCCGGGCCGGGGCGTCCGAGCAGACCGGCGGCGATGCCGCTGATCCCGGCGATGCGGCCGTTGGTCCAGAGCAGCAGCGCCGCCGCCGCGCCGATCATCAACCCGCCGAGGAGCGCCGGGACAGGCGTGAAGTTCTCCATGGAACGCCTCCTTCCTACATATTCGATTTTTATAAAGTGTAAGGTCGCGGCATTCCATATTCAAGCCGGCGGAGGTAGGATTTGGTCCTGGTGAAACAGAGGACTCCAGGAACTCGCGGATGGCGGAACGCAAACCGAAAGGCAAGGCCAAGGCGAAGACGCGCAGCGCGAAAGCGCCCGATGATGCGGCCATCGTCGACGCCGCCCTGGCGCGGGCCGACGAAATCGGCTGGGACGCGCTTAACCTGAGCGAACTGGCGGCCGGGCTCGGCCTGACGCCGGCCGATCTGCGGGCCCGCTTCCGGGACCAGGACGCCATCGCCGACAGTTGGTTCCGCCGCGCCCAGGACGCCATGTTGGCCGCGCCGCCCAAGGGGTTCCGCGAGATGGCGGTGCGCGACCGGCTGGAAATGTTGATGCTGCGGTGGTTCGACGCCCTGGCGCCCCACCGCCAGGTGACCGCCGAAATGCTTGCCGGCAAGCTGTGGTACGCTCACCCGCACCATTACGTGCCGATGGTTTTCAACTTGTCGCGGTTAATTCAATGGCTGCGCGACGCGGCCGGCATGCGGGCCATGGGGCGGCAGCGCCAGGTCGAGGAGATCGGCCTGACCTTGATGTTCCTGGCGGCCTTGCGGACCTGGTGCGGCGATGACAGCGACGGCCAGGAAACGACCCGCGCATTCCTGGCCCGACGCTTGGACCAGGCGGACCGGGCAGCGGCCCGGGTGTTTCGCGCGGGACGATTGGCTTGTGGATTTCGTCGCCGGCGCGCGGCCGGGGACAATCCGCCGATCGATCCCATCGCGCCGGTCGAGAACACCGTTTAGAGACTTCTTCGCGCTGGCGAACTCCTTTAAGTTGAGAGCCGGCTGCGACGAAGACAGGTCAAGCTGAGGACCGGCCAAATTTTAAGGCTGGCCAAATTTAAGGCTGGCCAAGCCGAAGCGCGGGCGCCTGGACCGCCCGCCGGGGATGCGAGGGGGCGTCCATGTATCAAGCCGTCGACGACAGGACCGCCAGGGAACTGGAAACACTGTTGGCGTCGGTCAACGACGCGGCCCGGGTTTGCCGAACGAATTTTTTGTTCCTGCTCGTCTTCGGCGGCTACATCGCCATTCTGGTCGCGACGATCTCGGACGTTCAGTTTTTCGTCGAAGGCCCGATCAAGCTTCCCGGCGTCAATGTCGAGGTGCCGCTGCTCAGCTTCTTCTGGGTCGCGCCGGCCCTGTTCTTTCTGATCCATTTCAATTTTCTGGTCCAACTGGTGTTCCTCGTCCGCAAGGCGGAGCCCTATGCGGAGAAGGTGCGGTCCTTGGAAACACCCGCCCGCGACAGGTGGAGCGAGCTGCCCTTTCCCTTTCCCATGGCCCACCAGTTGATGCCCCATGCGGCGGACCGGTTCCACACCGTCCTGGGCGTTCTTATCACCTTGTTCGTCGCCGTCTTGCCGCTGCTGCTTTTGCTTTGGGTGCAGGTGGGGTTCCTGAAGTATCAGGACGAGATCGTCACCTGGTGGCACCGGTTGATCATCCTCGCCGACCTGGTGCTGATCGGCGTCTTGTGGGCCGTGCTGTCCAAGGGCTGGTTTTCCGCCGAGGGCCGGGTGCCCTGGCGACGGAGCCTTCTGGCGGCGGGGGCCGGTTTGATCTTCTTTTCCTTCGCCGTCGCCGTCGTCCCCGGCAAGTTCCGCAATTACGGCGACCGGGATTACTTGGACGGCCGGTCGCTCCGGGGCGGCGGTATCGAAGCCTTCACCGGCTATGTCCCCTGGCCCCGGGGATGGGCGCCGCGCCGGTATCTGATCGTGCCGGGCGGTCTCTATGTCCGGGAGGCGCCGGCGGCCCCCTTGATCGACAAGAACCTGGGCCCCGGCGCCGCTGCATGGGCTCTTGAAGACCTCTATCAACGCTTCGCGAAACCCTACGAACATCTGTCGAACCGGAATTTCCGCTACGCCCTCATGGCGGATGTCAAACTGTTCGGCGCCAACCTCGCCGGCAGCGATTTCGAGGGTGCGAACCTGCACCGCGCGCGCTTGACCGGCGCCAAACTCTCCGGTGCCGACCTGAGCGGCGCCACAGTAGTTCGCGCGCGGTTGGAAGCCGCCGACCTGCGCGGGGCGCGGCTTTCGTTCGTCAGATCGAAGCATGCCAAGTTCGCCGGCGCCAATGTGCGGTTGGCGGAAATGGCGGGCGCCGATTTCCAGTTTGCGGATTTTTCGAAAGCGGACCTGGTGAAAGCGAACCTGGAAGGCGTGAGCCTTGAACAGGCGCGCCTCGACCGGGCGGACTTGTCGGGGGCGAATTTGAGATACGCGCGCTTGCCGAAAAGCAATCTTCGCCATGCCAGGTTGGCGCACGCCGATCTGAACGGGGCACTCCTGAACGACGCCGATCTGACGGGGGCCGATTTGGAGTCCGCGGATATGATCGGCGCCAGCATGAAACGGGTCAAACTCACGGGCGCGCGGTTTGACGGCGCGGACTTGTCGGGGGCAAATCTCTTCGAGGCCGACTTGGCCGGCGCGTTTTTCGAGCGCACCATGGCGCGGGGCGCTGTTTTTTCCCGGGCCCGTCTGGAAGGGGCGGACTTTTGGGAATCGAACCTGAGCGGCGCCAACCTGTACGAAGCGCATCTGGAATGGGCGTCAATTCATAACGTGTACCTTTGGGGAACCGAGATGCGAGGTGCCAAGATATCGCGGGCATCGCTGAACGGCAGCAGGTTCGATTTCGCCGATATGCGCGACGTGGATTTCACCCCGATGAGCGAAGACCGCCTGCGTGACATCCGGGCCGCCTTGAAGGACGTTCCGAAGCGCGCCGAGGCGTTCGAGTTCAATTTTAGAAAAGACCTTGGCGACCCTGCCGTATTCCTTGCCGACGGACGGCCGATCCAACCTGAAAGCACCAAGGGGGCGATCTTCGACGCCGGCCATCCCAAGTTCGCCGAATTCGGCCCGCCGGGCGAAGATCGCGCGCATATCATGGCGCGGGGCGACGTCTTGGCCGCCGTTGCCTGCGACAGCGTGTTTGCCGCGGATAGCATCGTTAGGCATTTCGCGGAAATCATCACCGAGATCAAGAATTACGACAGCTACGCCTACGCCTATGGTCTTTCGTCCTGCGTGATGGACAGGCTTCCCACCTGTCCGTCCCATGCCCAATGGCTTTCTGAAACGCGCCGGCAAGTCGAGATATGGGCGGCCCACGCCGGTCAGGGGTCTGACGAACCATTCGCGACCTGCGGGTCGCCGTATTATCCCGATGGCCGATAGGCGCCCCGCCCGTCGATAATGAAGACAGCGTCCCCGGCGGCACAACTGTTGGTCCGCCGCAGGTCTTGTCAGGCGCCACCGATTGGCGCAGATTCCCGGACGGGGGCGGGGGATCGAGCGGCCTGTTGTTTTCGCGGGCCGTTTGCGTTGCCGGGAGTGCGTCATCATGAAACTTCACGCCGACCTGTCGCAACGGGCCGTGGTCCATTCGGCGGTCCTGGATTGGGTGCCGTCGCCGTCGCCGGGCGTCGATCGGCGCATGCTGGAGCGGGACGGGGACGAGGTCGCGCGGGCGACCTCCATCGTCCGCTACGCCGCCGGTTCGGCATTTCCGACCCATGTCCATGGCGGCGGCGAAGAGTTCATGGTTCTGGAAGGTGTGTTCTCCGACGAACACGGCTATTTTCCCGCCGGCACCTATGTCCGCAATCCGGTGGGGTCCGCCCATGCGCCGAAAACCGCGGAGGGCTGCACCATTTTCGTCAAGCTCCGGCAGATGGACCCGGCCGACCAGGCCCAGGTCCGGATCGACACCCATGACGGCGCGTGGCAGGCCAGCGAGGTCGCCGGTCTGTTCCGCATGCCGCTTCATGAATTCGGCGACGAACGGGTCTGGCTGACCAAGATGGGCCCCGGTTGCGTCGCCCAGGCGCACGACCATCCCGGCGGCGAGGAGGTTTTGGTCCTGGAAGGCATCCTGGACGACGACGACGGAACCTACTCAAAGGGTACCTGGCTGCGCCTGCCGCCGGGCTCGTCCCATGCGCCCCGGACGGAAGAGGGTTGCCTGCTGTGGGTCAAACAGGGACACCTTGCGTGAGCCGCCATTCAGATTTCCACCATTCACGATTGATGAGAGACCGACCATGACCGCCTATGTGATCGCCCAGATCGATATTCACGACCCCGAGACCTTCAAGGATTATCAGGCCCTGGTGCCGGCGACGATCGCCCAATATGGCGGCGAATACCTGGTGCGCGGCGGCGATCAGGAAGCGCTTGAGGGCGATGCCCGGTCGTCGCGCACGGTGGTCTTGCGGTTCCCGGACATGGCGGCGGCCCGTGCCTGGCACGCGGCGCCGGAATACGCAAAGCCCCTGGCTCTGCGCCAGGCCGCGGCGACGGGGACCCTGCTGTTGGTCGACGGCATGGACTGACCGCCGTTGGGCAGCAACGATTTGGCGCTCTAGCCGCTGCCGGGCCCGGCAGCGTCGGTTTCGAGGATTGTCAGGCCGTCGTCGCCCAGATGGAACACCACGTCCTGACGCATGCGGATGGCCAGGGTTTCGTCGATGCCGAGGTCCAGATAGGCGCGGATCAGGCACCGCCCGGTGCCGCCATGGGTCACGGCGATGACTGGCGCTCCCGGGTCCAGCCCGTTCAGCCAGCCGCCCGCCCGCCGGGCCACGTCATCCAGGTTTTCCGTCGGCGTGTCCGGGCTGTGCGGCGGGCGGTGGCCCCAGGAGTCGCTGTCCATGGCGGCCAGTTCCGCCTCGTCCCCGGCCAGGGCGATTTCCGGGCGGGTCAGGCCTTCCCAGGCGCCGTAGGCTTTTTCGATCAGCCGCGGGTCGACGATGAACGCCGCCGGGTCCAAACCGGCGGCGTGGGCCGCCAGGGCCGTTGTCCGGGCGCAACGGCCGGCCGGACTGCGCCACAGGGAGAACCGCGACAACGGCTGGAAGCGGCGCAAAAGCAGACGGCCATAGGCCGCCGCCTGGGCCTCGCCTTGCGGGGTCAGGCGGGAATCACCCTGGCCCTGGATGCGGCCGGCGGCGTTCCATTCGGTCTGACCATGGCGGATCAGGATCAGTTCGGGACGGGACATGCGGGGCCTATAGCAAAGCTCCGTGACGTAATATAGACCGCCGTGGGAACCGGCGGTCTGGCGACGATCGGCAGGCAACCGATCCGGGGCGTTTGGGCCGTGGTGGATTGGCGACGCGGGTTTCACTTGATTTCGCGGGGCTTGGCACGGACACTCCCCGTCCCCAGATAAGGGGCGGGGATTTCGAAACGACGAAAAAATTCATGACCGGCAGGAGACCATCACCCGTGGCGACAGCCGAACCGACACAGGACCAGCAGGCACCGATCAAGCCGGGCGCGGATGCGCCCCGGGCGGAAACCGAATTTGCCGTGATGCCCAATCCGGATGATCCGCGGCTGACCGAAAAGGTGCCGGGGATCGACCAGGACGGGCAACCGGTGACCGCCTCGGTCACCGTCGAACGGCCGCTGACACTGTTCCTCAATGGGCGTGAAATCGTCACCATGATGACGATCTGCGATTACCCTGAATACCTGGCCGTCGGCTACCTGGTGAACCAGAACATGTTGAAGCCCGGCGACGTGATCACCGAGATCGAATACGACGAGGACCTGGAACTTGTCGTTGTCCGCACCGAGGGCGAGACCGATTTCGAGGAGAAGCTGAAGAAGAAGACGCTGACGTCGGGCTGTGCCCAGGGGACCGTGTTCGGTGATGTCATGGAGAAATTCGAAAGCGTCGATCTGTCGCCCGAAGCGGCGATCAAGACCAGTTGGCTCTACAGCCTGACCAAGAAGATCAACACCGCGCCGTCGCTGTACCTTGAAGCCGGGGCGATCCACGGTTGCGTGCTGTGCAAGGAAGACCGGCCGCTGTTGTATATGGAAGACGTTGGTCGCCACAACGCGGTTGATAAGATCGCCGGCTTCATGTTCCTCAACGGCTGGTCCGGCCGCGACAAGATTTTCTACACCACCGGACGCCTGACCAGCGAAATGGTGATCAAGACCGTGCAGATGGAAATCCCGATCCTGGTCTCGCGTTCGGGCTTTACCGCCTGGGGGGTCGACCTGGCCAAACAGGTCGGCCTGACCCTGATCGGCCGGGCCCGGGGCAAGCGCTTCGTGGCGCTCGCCGGCGAGGGGCGCATCGAATTCGACGCCGACCACGGCCGGGCCGAGGACGAGCCGGAGCATCTCAAGCGAAAGGGCAGCCGGTGACGGCCGATACCAAAAGCGGTGTCGTCGGCGTGCTGCTGGCCGGCGGCCTGGCCCGGCGCATGGGCGGCGGCGACAAGCCGCTCAGGACACTGGGCGGGCGGCCGATCCTGGACCGGGTCATCGACCGCGCCCGACCGCAGGTCGCCGACCTGCTGCTCAACGTCAATGGCGACCCGGCGCGGTTCGCGAATTACGCCCTGCCGACGGCGGGGGACGTGATCGACGGCCACGCCGGACCGTTGGCCGGTATTCTGACAGGCATGGAATGGGCCGCCGAAAGCCATCCCGATGCCTCCTGGCTGGTCTCCTTCGCCACCGATGCGCCGTTCTTCCCCGACGACATGGTCGCCCGACTGCTGCGCGCGGCGGGCGAACAAGGCACCGAGATGGCCTGTGCGTCTTCCGGTGGGCGGACCCATCCGGTCTTCGCCCTTTGGCCCATTGCGCTGCGCGATGCGTTGCGCCGGGCCATGGTCGCGGAGGAGATGCGCAAAATCGATGCCTGGACCGCGCGCTATTCCTTGGCGGTTGTCGATTTCAATGCCGACGGACCGGCCGGGCTGGATCCGTTCTTCAACATCAACAAGCCGGAAAACCTGGCCGAGGCCGAAGCCCGGATGGCCGGGGAGACGGCGGCCGAACCGACCGGCGGCGGCGCGGGGGCGATCTCATGAACGCCCGGAAACCCCGGCGCCAGATGATCCCCCTGGGTGTCATCATCGAGCGCCGCGAAATCGACAACCGATGGGAGGACCACGCTTTTCGTCCGATTGCCGTCGTTCCCGGCATGGCACCGCTTGCGGACGGCGCCGACTGGCGCTTGGTGCGCGATGGCGGTGATTGGCAGCATTTCCACGCCGCGACACTGGAACTGGAACTGTTTTCCGGCGAAACCGCCGGCTACAAGGTCAACCTGTCGAATTTTCAGCCGCATGTTTATGTCGTGCTGTCGCCGGGTGAGGAGGAAGACGAGGCCGAGGTCGTGCCGACATTGGTCACCGTCTGCCCCTATGAGGCGGAAAGCTATATGGAAGATTCGGAAATGCTGGTCGAAGGCGTGCCCATGCCCGACGAATTGGCGGCCTGGCTCGGCGCCTTTGTCGACAAGCACCACGTCGAAGAGGATTTCAAGAAACGCAAGCGCAACAAAGCCTACAATCCCAGGAAGGGCGACCTGCGCCAGCGGCCCTTGATGGAGAACGAACGATGAGCGCCGGCCGGCCCGGCCACCGCGGCGGCGAGGGTCGCCTGTCGCGCTGGTCGCGCCTCAAGCGCAAGCGCGCCGCCGGCGAAGACGTCAAGGAACCGGACGTCGACGTCGCGGGCCGCGGCGCGGCAGCGCCGCGCCTGGCGCCGGCCGTCGGTGACGACTTGCCGGCGGCGGCGGGCGCGCCGATCCCGGAAAACGCCGAGGAGCGCGAGCTGACGCCAGAGGAGCGGGAAGTCGTTGATACCCTGCCGCCGGTCGAGGAGCTGACCTCGGACAGCGACTTCACCGCGTTCATGGACAAGCGGGTGCCCGAGTTCATCCGCCGCAAGGCCTTGCGCAAGCTCTGGCTCAGCGACCCGGCATTTTCCTTCCTCGACGGCATGAACGAATACGACGAGGATTACAGCATGGTCGCGGAACTGGCTGCCGGCGCCAGCGCCTACCGTCCGGATCAGGGCGGCTATGCCTGGCAGGACAAACCGGAAACCGACGCCGAGGAAACGGCCGGGGATCTGCCAGAGGGCGCCGCCGGCAAGGGAAGCGCGGTGCCGCGGGCGGAGTCCGCCGATGCCCAGTCCGCCGATGATGCCGTGTCCGGCGACGCCGGGGCGGCCGATAGACATGGCGAATCGTTGATCGAAAAGGCCCGCCGGGTCCAGGATCGGGGCGCGTCCAGCGTTCGCGCCCCCGAATACACCGCCAACCCTTATTTCCAGGCCCCGGGCATGCGGACGCCCATCCCCGATGCGTTGCCCGCCGATATGACGGCACGGACGCCGGATAACAAGCTGCTGGCCATGCGGGAGGCAGCCGGTGAAGAAAGCGCCGATGATGACCTCGGCGATGGGGAAGACGACCTGGATTAAGCTGATCTTTGATTGTCAGCCCATAGGTAAATGCCCGCATTGGTGAAGATTTGCCTCATTTTCAGGGGAAAAGGCCGCACTTTTCTTGCGGATAAATGCGCGCTAAGTCCCCTTAAAACCTGAGGTTTTCTGTCTTCATTTTTCCGCATTGTGGAACCGTGATTTGATTGACAATGCCTATCAGAAGGCGTTCACTCAGAATTATAGTGGTAATTGTCAGCTTCCAGACACCCCGTAACCGCGCCCGATGGGTCCCAAAGAGGCGCGAAACGCACTGGAAACTGACGCCGTACCGATGACGTCGCAGTTACCGATGACGTCGCAGTTATTGCATACCGCCGGGAACGGGCGGGTGCAGGGATGGGCAGAAAAGGACAGCCAAGTGGAGGCAACTCCCTCGATGGAGCGCGACCAAAAGGGAGATCGGTCGCTGACCTCGGACAAGGACGGCAATCAGCAGGCGGGCGGCGCGGCTAATGGTGTCGACACTGCGGACGCGCCGCAGATCGCGCAAGAGGATTTGATGCGCGCCGGCGTCTATGCCCTGTTGTCGCGTCTGCTTGGCCGGCCGATGGATGACGACACCATCGAGTTCGCCCGTGGTCTGGAGGGCGATGACAGCGAGCTCGGCCAGGCGGTCGGGGCACTTGCCGCCGTTGCCAAGCGAATGACCCGGGTCGCGGCCGAGGACGAATTCACCTTGTTGTTCTACGGCATGGGCGCCGGCGGTGAATTGGCGCCCTTCGGGTCGCAGTACCTGACCGGATTCGTCTACGAAAAGCCCTTGGCCGACCTGCGCGGCGATCTCGAGGAACTGGGCATCGAGCGAGCGCCGGATGTCACTGATCCTGAAGACCATATCGCCTTCGTCTGCGAGATCATGCACGGGTTGATCACCGGCGCCTTTGGCGAGCCGGTGGACCTGGCGACGCAGCAGCGCTTTTTCGAACGTCATCTCGCGGCCTGGGCCGGGCATTTCTTCACCGATATGGAGCAGGCCAAGTCAGCCACGCTTTACATGCCGCTGGGCACGATCGGTCGTGTGTTCATGGAAATTGAAAAGGAGGCCTTTGGCTTCGGCCGTTAGGCGGCCCGGCGCCGGCAATCGGCGCTGCCCCGACGGCACATCGTCGAAACATCGAAA
>JANQIJ010000141.1 GCA_028282185.1 Rhodospirillales bacterium | reverse complement strand
TGCTGGATTTCCGTTCGTGCGCGCGCCGGGTGAGGGCGAAAGCATCGGACATGGCGGAACCGAGATTTCCCGTGGCGGGGATCGATCCATCCTTTTACCGCCGTTGCCGGCCCAGGTAAACGCGTGATCGGCCCCGGCGCCGCGCGGACGCAGCCGGACCGGATCGGTAAAGCGGCGAGGCCAAGCGGCCGCCGGCTTAACCAAAGGCCGGGAGCCGGTCAGGACCGAAGAAAGCCAAAGACGAACCGCAGCCCCCGGGGCGCGGCGTAAGTCGTCGGAGAGCGGCATCACCGCCCGGCGCCTGAGGGGCTGGGCCAGGACTTGGTTTCGGCGCGCGGCCATGACTGACGATCAGCGAGCGATCAGAGATCGCCGACCGGCTTCGCGCCGCAGATCTGGTTTCAGCAAAGCCACCTTCGCTTCACTTGGGTTTTGCTAGATATCCGCGTAAACGTGCTTTTCCTTCTTGGCGCCAGGATGGGTGACTGCGCCGTCGCGGGCCGGGCCGACCAATTGGGCGTATTTCCAGAGCGCGCCCGACTGATAGTCGTGTTCCCGCGGCTGCCAGGCGGCCTTGCGCGCCGCCAGTTCATCGGCGGACAAGTCCACGTCGAGCGTGCCCTTTTCCGCGTCGATGGTGATCTTGTCGCCGTCCTTCAACAGGCCGATGGGCCCGCCGACGGCGGCTTCCGGGCCCACATGGCCGATGCAGAAACCCCGCGTTGCGCCGGAAAACCGCCCGTCGGTGATGAGCGCGACCTTTTCGCCCAGACCCTGGCCGTAGATGGCCGAGGTGGTCGACAGCATTTCCCGCATTCCGGGGCCACCACGGGGTCCCTCGTAGCGGATGATGATCACGTCGCCTTCGGAAATCTGCTGATTGAGGACGGCCTCAAGCGCGTCTTCTTCCCGCTCGAAACAGCGGGCCGTGCCGGTGAATTGCAGGTTCGAGAGTCCGGCGACCTTGACGATGGCGCCTTCCGGGGCCAGCGAGCCTTTCAGGCCGACGACGCCACCGGTCGGCGTAATGGGGTTGGAGACCGGATAGATCACGTCCTGGTCTTCGGGGAACACCACGTCTTTCAGGTTTTCCTCGATGGTCTTGCCGGTGACGGTCATGCAGTCGCCGTGCAGGTAGCCGCCGTCCAGCAACGCCTTCATCAAGACCGGCACGCCGCCGATTTGGTACATGTCGGTCGCCACGTACTTCCCGCCCGGTTTCAGGTCGGCGATGTAGGGCGTGGATTTGAAGAGCTCGCAGATGTCCTCCAGATTGAAATCGATGCCGCATTCATGGGCCATGGCCGGCAGGTGCAGCCCCGCGTTGGTTGACCCGCCGGAGGCGGCGACGATCCGGGCCGCGTTCTCGAACGAGCGCCGGGTGACGATGTCGCGGGGACGAAGGTTCCATTCGATCAGGTCCATGACCGCGCGGCCCGAGGCGACCGCGTATTCGTCGCGGCTTTCATAGGGCGCCGGCGCGCCGGCGGAACCGGGCAGGGCCAGGCCGATGGCTTCGGAGACGCAGGCCATGGTGTTGGCCGTGAACTGGCCGCCGCAGGACCCGGCCGACGGGCAGGCGACACATTCCAGTTCGTGCAGGTCCTCGTCCGACATCTTGCCCGATGCGTGGGTGCCGACGGCTTCGAACACGTCGATGACGGTCACGTCCTTGCCGCGGAACTGGCCCGGCAGGATCGTCCCGCCGTACATGAACACGGCCGGCACGTTCAGGCGCAACATGGCCATCATCATGCCCGGCAGGGATTTGTCGCAGCCGGCCAGCGTCACCATGGCGTCGTAGCAATGACCGCGCATGGTCAGTTCGACGGAATCGGTGATGACGTCGCGGGACGCGAGCGACGACTTCATCCCCTGGTGGCCCATGGCGATACCGTCGGTCACGGTGATGGTGGTGAATTCACGGGGTGTGCCATGGGCCGCCTTGACGCCTTTCTTCACTGCCTGGGCCTGGCGCGACAGCGCGATGTTGCAAGGTGCGGCCTCGTTCCAGCAGGTCGCCACACCGACGAAGGGCTGATCGATTTCTTCCTCGGTCATGCCCATGGCGTAATAGTACGAGCGATGCGGTGCGCTTTCCGGTCCCTGGCTGGTGTAGCGCGACGGCAATTTCGATTTGTCGAAGGTCTTGGTCATGACGGACTCCCCTGAGCGCGGCGTTTTCGTGATCTTTGTCTGATTTTGTTTAAAGACAGACGCGAGGCAATGGCAAGCGGCCATGCACGAAATGAACTTGTGAAATTCCGGCCAAAGGCGGTGCCCCGCCGGTCGACATGGGGATATCGGAAGCGGATCGCCATCGACCTTAAGGCGTCAAACGGGCACGGCGCGGCGTTCCGCGTCTTCCCAGTTCTGTATCAGGCGGGCGACAATCGTGCGGATCAGGAAAAGGCCGAATTCCGGGTTCTGGTAATAGATCTGCAGCAATGCCTCGTTGGTCAGGGTATAGAGTTCGCAGTCGCCGTCGGCCACGGCGGTCGCCGTCCGCCGGCCATCCGGTGTGAACGCGGCCAGTTCGCCCAGCACGTCGCCGGGGCCGAAATGCCGGTCGATTTCCTCCAGATGGATGGCCCCGGCGCGGACGATGATCATGCGGTCCGGCACGTCGCCCTTCTTGAACAGCACGGTACCGGCCGCGACCTTGGTTTCGGTCATATAGGGGATCAGGGGTTCCAGGTGCAGGCCACCGGTTGTTTGGCGGCGGATCGTTCGGATCAGGTGCCAGACTTGATAAAGGCGCAGCGTGTTGAGCGGCAGCAGCGCCAGATGCGTGGCCCAGGTGGGCACGCTACCCGACAGCAGGCCGAAGGCGATGAAACCTATGTTGCCGAGGACCAGCGACAGGCGCACCGGAATCATCGTCCGTCGGAACATGCCGAACAGCATGATCAGGCCCGAAAAGAACCCCATGCCGTCGACCCAGGTCAGGTTGAACGTTTCCATGGCGGGCCTCCCTCGTCAAATGCGACACGCGGCCGAAGCCTAGCATGCCAAGCGCCGTGCAGAAGAGGGGATGCGGCGCGGTTGGCGGCACGCTCCTGGTCTCGAACGAATGCGTTCGGCCCCATCGGAACCGCATCCATGTTCGTCTTTGGCGGTGGCGGCGCGGCGCCGCACCCAGGCCGGGCTTTCCCCGCCGCGTGGATGGGATTAAGCTCCCCCGCACAAAGTCGACGACTGACAAAGGAACGACCCCGCCGGGAGGCCCGCCGCAAATGAAAACCAAAGCCGCCGTGATATACGAACTGGGCGCCGAAAAGCCCTATGCCAACTCCCGCCCGGTCCGGGTCGAGGAGGTCGATCTGGAGGGCCCCGGCGAGCACGAGGTTCTGGTCAAGATGGCGGCGGCGGGGGTCTGTCATTCGGATCTCAGCGTGGTGGCCGGGGTTCGCGAGCGACCGTTGCCGATCGTCCTGGGGCATGAGGCCTCCGGCGTGGTGGAAGAGGTCGGGTCGCGGGTCACGGACTTACAGCCCGGCGATCACGTAGTTTTTGCCTTCCTGCCCAATTGCGGCAAGTGCCAGCCCTGCCGCGACGGCCGACCGTCGCTCTGCGAGTCCGGCGTGGCCGCCAATTCGACGGGCACCTTGCTTGGCGGTCACATGCGGCTCTCCAAGAACGGCGCCAGACTGTATCATCAAGCGGGGGTTAGCTGCTTCGCCGATTACGCCGTGGCGCATCGCTCCTCGGTGATCAAGATCGACCCGGACCTGCCGCTTGACGTCGCCTGCACGTTTTCTTGCGCCGTGATCACCGGGGTGGGCGCCGTCCTCAACACGGCCAAGGTGCCGGTGGGTTCGACCGTCGGCGTGGTCGGTCTGGGCGGCACGGGCCTGGCCGCGGTGATGGGCGCGAAAATGGCCGGTGCGCGGCATATTGTCGGTATCGACGCGCTCGACGACAAACTGGACTGGGGCAGACGCCTCGGCTGCGACGAAGTGTTCAATGCCCTCGACAACGACGTCGTCGACAAGGTCCGCGACGCCACCGGCGGCGGCCTGGAATACATGTTCGAATGCGTCGGCAAGGTCGAGGCCATGGAACTGGCCTATCGGGTGACCAAACGGGGCGGGACGACGACCTCCAGCGGCCTGTCTCACCCGGCGACCAGTTTCGCTGTCCAGCATGTCAACCTGGTGACCGAGGAGCGGACCATCAAAGGCAGTTACTTGGGCAGTTGCGTTGCCGAACGGGACATCCCTCATTATATCGAAATGTACAAGCGGGGGGCGCTGCCGGTGAACGAACTGATTTGCGAGCGAATCCCGCTGGAGGAAATCAACGAAGCCTTCGACCACCTGGACGAAGGCCATACGGTGCGCCAGATCATCACCTTCGATTGATCGGCGCCGGAGACGGGGGGCTTGGTCCCCCGCGGAAACGGGAGAGGGAGGAACCGATGGCCGCCTATCAATCTTTTGACGTCACGCTGCTGTCCGGCGCCATCGGCGCCGAGATCGACGGCCTGGACCTGTCGCGGCCGCTCAGTAACCAGCAGGCGGCGGATCTGCACCAGGCGTTTCTGGACTACAAGGTCGTGTTCCTGCGCGATCAGGAAATGACCCCCGACCAACAGGAGGCCGTCGGCCGACTGTTCGGCGACTTGACCGGCATTCCATTTGTCAAATCTCTTGACGGATATCCGGCCATCACCGAGATTGTCAAGGAGCCTGATGAACAAAACACCTATAACTTCGGCGGTGCCTGGCTTCCTGAATGA
>JANQIJ010000245.1 GCA_028282185.1 Rhodospirillales bacterium | reverse complement strand
GCGTCGCCTTCCTTGAACCCTGTGACGCCGTCACCCATGGCGGCGACGCGGCCCGCCATTTCATGGCCGAACAGGGTCGGCACCTTGAGCATCCGGGGGTGGCCGCCCCGCTTGAAAACCTTGACGTCGGTGCCGCAGGTCGTCGCCGCCTCGACCCCCAGGACGATCTCCCCCGGCCCCGCTTCGGGCACCGGCAGGTCGCGGACCTCGATGGTTTCCGGCCCCAGAAGCATGGCGCCCCGCATGGTCTGGCTCATGCCGATGACTCCGTGGATGCCTGGGCGGCACGGGACGGCGTGAACAGAACCTTCAGCGCCGCGCGGCGGCGGACCAGGTCGAGGCCCTGGCGGAAATCGTCCAGCGGCATCCGGTGGGTCACCAGCGGCGTCGGATCGAAGGCGCCGGTCTGCAGCAGGCGAAAAATCTCCGCCTGTTCCGTGAGTGCGCCGGAATAGGTGCCGAGCACCCGCTTTTCGTATTTGAACAGGTCGTTGAGATCGAAATCGGCGGCCTGGCCGACGCCGTTATCATCGGCCGGCGCATGGGCGAACAGGACAACCGTGCCGCCCTGACGGGTCAGGGCCAGTGCCGCGCGCAACGGCCCGGCGCCGCCCACCGTATCGAACACCGCATCGGCGCCGGCGCCGGCGCTCAAGCCCCGGACGGCATCCACCGCCGCATCGCCGGGCTCGGCCACGGCGCCGGCGTCCAACGATCGGGCGAGATCACGGCGGTCGGCTTGCGGGTCGACGATCAGCACCTTGACGTCCGGCCGCGCCGCCTTGAGGACCAAGAGATGCAGCAACCCCATGGATCCTCCGCCCTGGACCACGGCGATGCCGTCGTCGGTGATGTCCGAGCGCACGACGCCGCGCAGCACGCAGGCGGCCGGCTCGACAAACACCGCCGCTTCGTCGCTGACGTGATCGGGCAGGCGATGCGCCGCCTCGGCCGTGGCGCGCGCCTTGATCAGCACCCAATCGGCGAAACCGCCCGGCGCCATCAGGTTTTCGCGAAAGGTCTCGCACATGGTTTCATTGCCGCGCCGGCACATCAGGCAGGTCCCGCAGGGTACGTGATGCGGCACCGCGACCCGGTCGCCCAGATCGAACCCGGTGACGCCGTCGCCGACCTGGGCCACCTCGCCGACCAGTTCATGGCCCAGCACGGTGCCATTGGCGGCCGCGCCGGTGTCCAGCTTGAACAGATCGGTGCCACAGAAGCCGACGACCCGCAGCTTCAACAACAATTCGCCGGGGCCGGCTTGCGGCCTGGCGCGGGCTTCCAGTTCCGTGGCGTCACCGCCCCGACAGGCCACGACATGATTGTTCGCTTCGGTCACCTGTTTCCCTCGCGCATCCCTTGAGATAGGCTCCGCCGGCCCTCCTCACAACGGGATTTCCAGCATGGCGTCAACCCGCATTTCATCGGACCTTATCGAACAAGCGGCCCAGCGGATCAAGGACCGGGTGCGGCGCACGCCCTGCCTCCGGACACGATTCATTCGCCAGCCGCTGACCCGGGCGCGGCTGATGCTGAAACTCGATTGCCTGCAGGTCACCGGCTCGTTCAAGGCGCGGGGTGCCAACAACGCGCTGCTGCGGCTTGAGGAAACGGCGGCGCCCAAGGGCGTGGTCACGGCGTCCAGCGGCAACCACGGCCTGGCCGTGGCCTATGCGGCGCGGGCGTCGAACCTGCCCGCCGCCGTTTATGTGCCGTCGCTAACGTCAGTGGTCAAAGTCGCCCGATTGAAGGCCTGGGGGGCGGAAGTCATCGTCGCTGCCGTGATCTGCGGCGCCGGGTCGGACGGGCTCGCCTAGGTCTCGATCACCGACCGGTCGAACAGGTCTTCCGGGCAAAGCCGACGGGGCGCCAAGTGCTGGGCCTGGGAATAGCGGCACATGGTGTCCAATTCGGCCCGGTTGGCCCGGAACCCATAGGACCAGAAATCGACGCCCAGGGCAGCCCGCGTCTGTTCCATGGTTTCGTGCAGGAACGGCAGGCTCAGGCGGTTGGCCGAACCGCGCCAGATCGCGTCCAGGTCGGCCAGGGCCATGTCCCGTGCGGCCAGGAAGGCACCGTAAAGCGCGCGGGGCAGCCAGGGGTGGGCCTTTACCAGGGTCCGGCGGACGCCCAGGGCATGCATGATGGGGAAGAAGCCGGTCTTTCGGTGATAGGCGCGCTCGGCTGCGGCGAAGTCGGGGAACAGGCGGCGGACCCGTGGGTCGCCGTCGATCACCGGGGCGATGGGCTTGGCCGCCAAGACAGCCTCCAGTTCGCCCGCCAGCAGCAGGGATTGCAGGGTCTCGCCGGCGGCGATCGGCTGAACGTCCATGTGACCGGGAAGGTCCAGGGCCAAGCGGTCCTTGCGCGTTCCCGCCTCCAGGGCGCCGGTGCGCCATCGGAAGCTGTCCGTATCGACGCCGTATTCGTCGGCCAGGATGCCGCGCATCCAAAGCGCCGCCGTCATCTGATATTCGGGGACGCCGATCCGCTTGCCTTCCAGGTCTTTCGGCGTTTCGATGCCGGCATTCGCGCGGACGATGAAGCCGTTGTGGCGAAAGGCGCGGCTCAGGAACACGGGGATCGCGACATAGGCGCCCCGGTCCCGCGCGACCTCCAGGATGTATGACGACATGGACATTTCCGTGACGTCGAAGGGGGCCTCGCCGACGGCCATCGGAAACAGATGCGATGTCGGATGGACCTCGGTCGCCAGGTCGCATCCGGCGACCGGCACGCGCCCGTCCAGCACGGGCTTGGCTCGGTCGTAATCCCAACAGGCGAGCGAAAGGCGGAGCGGTCGGTCGATCATGGCCGGATCAAAATAGCCCATTGCCATCGGCCGGCCCATGGCGGACTGTGATGGCCAGACACAATGATTTGGGAGGCCCGGCCATGACCCTGTTGGCCCTGGACCAGGCGATGGCGATCGTCGACGCGGCCCAGGATCTCACCGCCGGTCCGGGCGCCGACGCGGCGCACTGAAGTAGCGCACTGAGATGGCAGCGATGAAGCTTTATTCCCGATATCGCAATTCCGCGGGCCAACGGGTGCGCATCGCACTGAACCTGAAGGGTCTGGCCTACGACTACGTCGCCGTCGAGAACATGCGAACCGAGGCCTTTCGCCGGATCAACCCGCAGGGCCTGCTGCCGACCCTGGACATCGACGGCCGGATCGTCGGCCAGTCGACGGCGATCATCGAATGGCTGGAGGAAACCCAGCCGACGCCATCGTTGTTTCCCGACGACCCCATGGATCGCATGGCGGCCCGGTCCTTCGCGCAGTTCGTCGCTTGCGAGATTCATCCGATCCACAATCACCGGGTGCGCGATCACTTGATCGACGCCGCCGGCTGGTCGGAAGACCAGACCATGGCCTGGTACGAACATTGGATCGTCCGGGGGCTCGCCACCCTGGAGGCGATGTTGGCGGAAAGGCCGGTCGAGACCACCTTTTGCTATGGCGACCGGCCCAGCGTCGCCGATATCTACCTGGTGCCGGTGATCGGCAACGCCCGCTGGTTCGGCTTCGACGTGTCGCGGTTCGAGCAAGTCCTCGGCGTCGTCGCGGTCTGCGAGCGGCTCGACGCCTTTCGCGACGCCGCGCCGGACCAACAACCGGATTTCCCGGGTGAGGCCTAGGCCGCCGGCAAGGCGCTCGCCAACGGGCGGCGCTATTCCTCCAGGCAGTCGGCCTCGTCGATCAGCACCCGCCGGGCATAATAATGAAAGCTGGCGTTCAAGGGTTCCGGCTTGAGCCGGTAATCATGGGCCTCACGGCCGCGCTTGGGGTCGATCTCCTGGATCGTGCCCGCCGCCTGGGCCATCAACTGCAGGCGCGCCGCGTATTCGATGAACATCGAACGCATGGCCGCTTCCTCGACCGTTGCGGCGGCGGCCAGTTGCCCGTGACTGGCCAGCAGGATCGAGTTCTTGTCGCCGAGCGCCGATGCAATCAGGTCCCCTTCCTCGTCACCGATGGGCGGGCCGGGCCAATAGTCCAGATGGGCGCAGTCGTCATAGAACATGGCCGTGTCCATATGGGCCGCGACCAGGGGCACGCCCAGCATGGAAAGCGCCGAGACATGCGGCGGATGGGTATGGACGACGCAGTTGACGTCGGGCCGCGCCCGATAGACCCAAAGGTGAAAGCGGTTCGAGGGATTGGCCATGCCCTGGCCTTGCAGCACGTTCAGGTCCGCATCGACCAGCAGAAAATCGCCGGCGCGAATTTCCTCCAACCCCAGGCCGAAGCGCGCCGTCCACATGGTGCCGGGCGCCTCGCCCCGATGGGTGATCTGGCCGGCGAGCGCCGCGCCATGGCCTTCGCGGGCCAGCATGCGCGCCGTCAGCGCCAGCTTTTGGCGCGCGCCCCACTGGTCGGTCTTGGCCAGATTGGCGGCCATTTCCGCCGTCGCCCGCTTGTCGAAGGTTTCCTTCGCCGCATGCTTCCGCGGTTTGCCGTCGCCGTTGGCCATTGTCATTCCTCCCATGTTGTCGGACCCGTCGCCAGGTTAGGACAGGGTCAGTTCCAAACGCTCGCAGACCGTGCGCATGACCTTGAGGCGGGCGAACTTTTTGTCGTTGGCTTCGACCAGGGTCCAGGGCGCGGCGAGGGTGCTGGTGCGCTCGATCATTTCGTTCACGGCGCGTTCATAGTCGTCCCATTTTTCCCGGTTGCGCCAGTCCTCGTCGGTCAACTTCCAGGCCTTGTAGGGGATGTCCTGGCGCCGGAGGAAGCGCTTCTCCTGCTCGTCCTTGTCGATGTGCAGCCAGAACTTGACCACGTTGATGCCGTGGCCGACCAGTTCGGATTCGAACTCGTTGATTTCCCGATAGGCACGGCGCCAGACCGGCGGCGGGATGAAACCCTCGACCCGCTCGACCAGGACCCGGCCGTACCAGCTGCGGTCGAAGATGGTGAACCGCCCGGCCCGGGACAGATGGCGCCAGAACCGCCACAGGTAATGATGCGACCGTTCCTCGTCCGTCGGCGCGGCGATGGGGATCACCCGGTAGTCGCGTCCGTCCAGTGCCGAAGTCGTGCGCCGGATCGCGCCGCCCTTGCCGGCCGCGTCCCAGCCTTCGAACACCAGGACGCTGGACACGCCCTGGACCCGGGCCTTGCCGTAGGCTTGGTGCAGGCGGGCGCGCAGCCGCGTCAGTTCCCGTTCATAGGGCTTGCGGTCGATCCGTTGACTCAGGTCCAGGCTGGACAGGATGCTCGCCGGCATGAAGGCGCCGCCGTTCTCGCCCTCGCCATTTTCGGCGCCAACGTCGCCGGCCGCCGCGTCCTCGTTGGTGCCTGCCGCGGTCTTCTGGGATTTCCGGCGGCGGCCCAGATCGGCCTGCATCTTGGCCTCGGCCGCGCGCCGGGCCATGTGTTCCCTGATCGCGTCGCGCAAGGTCGTCAGCACGGTCAGCGAGCGAAACCGTTCGTCGGCGCCTTCGACGATCTTCCAGGGTGCGCGCCCGGCCGAGGTCTGCATGATGATGCGTTCCGCGGTCTCCACGAACTTGTCGTAGAGCTTGTAGTTCTTCCAGTCCTTGTCGGTGACCTGCCAATGGCGGATCGGGTCCTTTTCCAGGGTCTTCAGGCGCTCCTTCTGCGCCTTTCTTCCCAGGTGCATCCAGAACTTGAGGATCAACGCCCCTTCGTCGGCCAGGGTCCGTTCGAACTGGACGATTCTTTGGAGTCGCGCGTCCAATTTGGCCCGACCGATCCGGCCGTAGACCCTGTCCAACAGCGGGTCCGTGTACCAGGCGCTCAAGAACAGGGCGATCTGGTCCTCGGACGGCATGTCGCGCCAATAGCGCCAGAACTTGGGACGCTCCCGCTCCTCATCGGACGGGCGGTCGTAGGCCTGGGTCTTCAGCCAGCGCGGGTCCATCCATTCGTTGAGCAGATTGACGCTTTCGCTTTTGCCCGCGCCGTCGACCCCGGCGAACAGCACGATCACCGGAAAATCCGATTTGCGCATCGCCTGCTGCAATTCCACCATCTCGACCCGCAACTCCGGCGCGATGGCGTCGAATTCCCTTTTACTTACTTTCTGTCCCAATTCGGCGGCTTCGAACATAGACCCCTCCGTTCATCGGTTCGCCAAACCCCGTGACGGTCAAACCGGCGGGTTCATTCCAACCCCGCGGGACCTGCGCCTATTCCTCAAACTCCCCTTGGCGTGCCCGCCGGGCAATGGTAGGTCAGATGCGCCGCTCGGACAAATGTCCCGGCACCGAGCGACCTTGAATATAAAAGGACCCCATCATGGACGGACCCGTTCACGGAACGCCCCCACCGGACCTGGACCAAACCCTGCAGGCCGCCGCCGTGGAGCATGCCATCACCTCACGCGGCTCGACCCGCGCGTTCCTGGCCACGCCGGTGCCCCGGGAAACGGTGGAGCGGATTCTAAAGGCAGCCAGCTACGCGCCCTCCGGCTCCAACATGCAGCCTTGGAAGGTGCGCGTCCTCACGGGGGCCGCCAAGGACCGACTGGTCGAAGCGGTCGGCGCCCTGCATGACGCCGGCGACAGGGGCCAGCGGGATTACAAATACTATCCCGAGCCGTTTCCCGAACCCTACCTGGCGCGGCGCCGGGCGACGGGCTGGGGGCTCTACGGCCTGCTCGGCATCGAAAAAGGCGAAAAGGAAAAGATGCATCGCCAGCACGGGCGGAACTTCAAGTTTTTCGACGCGCCCGTGGGCATGATCTTCACCATCGACCGGGCGTTGGAGATCGGCAGCTGGCTCGATTACGGCACCTTCATCCAGAACATCATGGTCATGGCCCGGGGCTTGGGCCTGCATAGCTGCCCGCAAGCGGCCTGGGCCAACTACCACGGGGTGATCCGCGAAACCTTGGGCATTCCCGAGGACGAGGCCGTGGTCTGCGGCATGGCCTTGGGCCATGGCGACCCGGAGGACAAGGTCAATACCTACCGCCCCGTGCGCGAGGAGGTGGACGTCTTCGCGACGTTCGATGGGTTCGCGTGACAAGGTTTCTGCCTAACGCCTCAAACACCGGATTTTAACCTTTGTGCTCATTGAATTGGAAATCGAGTAAATGGGTTACTCAAATTTTCGATAGGACACTTGGTTGAATTTTGAATACACGACAAACTTGACCTTAATAACCCGAAGCGCGCATTGTTTCATCATTCTATGGATGGAGCCGCAATGGCCGATTATGAAAAATATCGTTTCAAAATAGACGCTTATACGCCAGAATCCATCCCGATGGCGCGTCTAACCGAGTACATGAGCGATTTGGCCGCGCTGTTCGGAGAGACGGCGTATGTTCATTTTGACCATTTAGAGAGCGGAAGCACCGTAATCGTCAGCCGCATCGCGAACGAGGCGATTCCTAAAGTCAAGAAACGAGTAGAGTCTGTGCGTTCTCGCCAGGCGCCTCAAGAAGCATTACGCGCATTTGAGTGCATCAACCGGAGATTGGTTGAAGATAATGGGAGTGGAGTTGTCGTCGATGAGCAAGCGGCCGAGGTAATCGAATTTTTAGGAGCTCGAGACAAGGCACTTGAAGACGTAGGCCCCTTTCGACAGCCAGGAACGATCGACGGGATAATCATACGCTTGGGTGGCAAAGGCCAGACCGTTCCTATGATCGTCGTTTCCGAAGGTAAAGAGATCTCTGGTTGCCGAGCGCGGAGAGAGTTGGCGCTCGCGCTCAGGCCATATTTGATGGAGCGACCACTTCGCCTTCATGGGGAAGGCCGCTGGCGGCGAGATGTTCACGGAGACTGGCATCTCGATCTGTTCTACGTGAACCATTTTACGGAACTTGATGCCTCTTCCTTGAGCGACACCGTCGATAAGTTACGTTCTGTTAGAGGAGCGGAATGGGGAGATGATCCGGTTTCCGATATCGGTATCCTTCGACACGGAACCGATGAAATTCGATAATGGTCGTTCTGGATTCAACGACAATTCTCTTGTTCATACAGCCCGATGCATCTGCTCCGTTGGACCCCAACACAGACTTGCCGGTTCACCGTGCGAATGAGCGGATAGAATACTTGATACAGCGGCTTGATGAAGCGGGAACAACCGTCATCATCCCAACGCCCGTACTGAGCGAAATTTTGGTCCATAGTGGCGATGCGGCGGCCGAATATCTCAACATCCTCAACCAGCACGCGGTCTTTCGGATTGTGCCTTTTGACCAAAGGGCTGCTATCGAAGTCGCTGCGATGACCAGAGAGGCAATTGCGGCTGGCGACAAGAAGTCAGGAATCAAAGGCTCCTGGCATGAGATAAAGTTCGATCGCCAAATCGCAGCAATTGCCCGAGTTGAAGATGCTTCAGCAATCTATACGGATGATAAGAATTTGATTAATATCGCCGGGCAGTTGGGTATCGACGTCGTCCAAATGCACGAACTCCCCCTTCCACCGGAAAATCCTCAAATGGCACTCGACCTGCCTTCGAACGCAGAAACCGAGGAAGACGATGGAAGAGAGGGCTGATTCGCGTCGGCGGCTAGTCCGCTTTATCCCGCCGGTTCCGCATGAGCGCCGCGAAGCGGTAGATCGCATGCACGAATTTGCCGTATGGCAGGGTCAGGAAGAGCGCCATGACGACGCCCAGGTGGACCGCCAGAAGCGTGCCCATCCATTTCGTGTCGCCGGCCAGCATCAGGATCAGGCCCGTCAGGCTGGTCAGGAACAGCAGCGCCAAAAAGCCCGCGTCCATGCCGCGTTGGTCCATGTCGCGGGTCGCGGGATCGGCTTTGTGTTTCAGGTAGAGCAGCCCCGCCGGGCCGATCAGCAGGCCGATGCCGCCGGTGATGCCGAACAGCTTGGGCAGCGAGGTATAGCCGTAGGGCGCCACCCAGCCGAAGACGTAATGGTAGATCGTGCCCACCGAGGTCGCGGCGAAGCACAACAGGAAACCCCAGAAGGTCAATTGGTGGAACACCCGGCGGATCTGGGAAAAGCTTTCCGCCGGATAGTTGCAGCCGTCTCCCCCCGATGAACCAACACCCCCGCCGCCCATGTATTTCATGACCAGGGCGCCGTGAGTCGCCCCGGCGACGCTGGC
>JANQIJ010000129.1 GCA_028282185.1 Rhodospirillales bacterium | reverse complement strand
AGGGGAGCGGCCGCATTGCTCGGGCGATCAAATTATCAACATTTTGGCAGCCACCGAATCCTTGTGTCCTGCTGGCATGGCAAAACGAGATGTGGTATCAAACCGACCGAATTGCCGTGCTGGCCGCGGCGTGCTTAGGACGGGGTGAAACGTGAGCGACAAACCCATCGCCATTGCCTGCGATCATGCGGGGCTGGCGTTAAAATCGGATTTAAAACAACAGCTTGTGGATATGGGCCACGCAGTCCTGGACCTTGGAACGGACACCGACGTGTCCGTCGACTACCCGGATTATGGGTTCGCCATGGCCCGCGCGTTGCGGGACGGCGACGTCGAACGCGGGGTCTTGGTCTGCGGTTCCGGCATCGGCATTTCCATGGCGGCCAATCGTTACGCTGAAGTGCGTGCCGCCCTTGTGCATGATGCCTTGGGCGCGCGCATGGCCCGGGCCCACAACGACGCCAACGTGATCTGCTTCGGCGGCCGCATGATTGGCCCCGAAACGGCGAAGGATTGCCTGACAACGTTCCTTGACACCACGTTCGAGGGCGGCCGGCACGCCCGCCGCGTCGACAAGCTTAGCAGCCCCAAGTAACCGCCAGCCGCCAAAGCCGCGATCGACGGAGCCGCGGATGAGGCGCCCCAATCATCGGCCATCCATTCGGCCACCAGGAGGAAAGACCATCGTATGCCCAATTCAACCGACCAAACCATAACCGCCGAACTGAACCGGTTCTTCCAGGCCTCGCTGCCCGAAGTCGATCCCGATCTGTTCGGCGCGGAACGCGCGGAGCTTGCCCGCCAGCAGGACAAGATCGAACTGATCGCCTCGGAAAACATCGTGTCCCGCGCGGTGCTCGAGGCCCAGGGCGGGGTAATGACCAACAAGTACGCCGAGGGCTATCCCGGACGTCGGTACTATGGCGGTTGCGAATATGTCGATGTGGCGGAGAAACTCGCGATCGAACGGGCGACGAAGCTGTTCGGCTGCGGCTTTGCCAACGTCCAACCCCATTCGGGTTGCCAGGCCAACGGCGCGGTCATGCTGGCCCTGGTGAAGCCGGGAGAGACCATCATGGGAATGTCGCTGGCGGCGGGCGGACATTTGACCCATGGCGCGCCGCCGGCAATGTCGGGCAAATGGTTCGATGCCGTGCAGTACGGGGTTCGAGAGGAAGACGCGCTGGTCGATTTCGACGCCGTCGCCAAACTGGCCGAGGAACATAAACCGCGGTTGATTATCGCCGGCGGCAGCGCCTATCCCAGGACCCTGGATTTCCCCAGGTTCAGGGGAATCGCCGACAGCGTCGGCGCCCTGTTGATGGTCGATATGGCGCATTTCGCGGGCCTTGTCGCGGCCGGGCTCCATCCAAGCCCGTTCCCCCATGCCCACGTGGTGACGACGACGACCCACAAGACCCTGCGCGGCCCGCGGGGCGGCATGGTCCTGACCAACGACGAAGCGATCGCCAAGAAGATCAATTCCGCCGTGTTTCCGGGTTTGCAGGGCGGCCCGTTGATGCATGTCATCGCCGCCAAGGCCGTGGCCTTCGGCGAGGCCCTGCGCCCGGAATTCAAGGACTATTCCGCGCGCGTGGCGGCGAACGCCAGAGGGCTCGCGGAGACTCTCGTAAATCGAGGTTTCGATATCGTATCCGGCGGGACCGACACGCATTTGATGCTGGTCGACCTGCGGTCCAAAGGGCTGACCGGCGATGTCTCGGAGGCCGCCTTGGAGCGGGCGGGAATGACCTGCAACAAGAACGGGGTGCCGTTCGATCCGGAAAAGCCCACCGTGACGTCGGGCATTCGTTTGGGCACGCCGGCGGGCACGACGCGGGGGTTCGAACTTGCGGAGTTCCAAAAGATTGGCAACTTGATTGCCGACGTTCTGGAAGGGCTTGCGGCCAATCCCGACGACAACGCGGGCGTGGAAGCCGCGGCCGCGGCCGAGGTTACCGATCTGTGTCGGCGGTTTCCGATCTACAGCGGCCGTTAAGCGGGTATTTGTCGCTAAAGCGCTGTGTCGCAATAAGTTTTTTGGAGATGAATTGAATGCGATGCCCATTCTGCGGTCATGACGACTCTCAGGTGAAGGATTCCCGTCCGACCGAAGATTCCGCCGCCGTGCGCCGCCGCCGCTTTTGTCCTGCCTGCGGCGCCCGCTGGACGACGTTCGAGCGGGTCCAGTTGCGCGAGCTCACGGTCGTCAAGAAAGACGGTGAGAAAACCCCGTTCGACCGCGACAAATTGTCGCGCTCGTTGCACATCGCCTTGCGTAAGCGGCCGGTTGACGAAGACCGCATCGAACGCATCGTCAACAGCATTCAACGCCGCCTGGAAACATTGGGGGAAAGCGAAATTCCCAGCAAGGTCATCGGTGAGATGGTCATGGAGAACCTAGCCAATCTGGATCAGGTGGCCTATGTGCGATTTGCCTCGGTCTATCGCAATTTCCGTGAAGCCAAGGACTTCGAGGCCTTTGTCGAGAACTTGGGTGGCGAAGACGACTGACGCCTTCACGATCGATGAAAGACGCGCCATGGCGGCGGCTTTGGCCCTGTCCCGGCGCGGGCTTGGCGCGACTTGGCCCAATCCCACGGTCGGTTGCGTCCTGACGCGGCCGGACCTGGGTCCCGAAGGGCGGGCCCGCGTCGTTGGCCGTGGCTTCACCCAGCGGGGGGGGCGACCGCATGGCGAGACTTTGGCCCTTGCCCAGGCAGGCAACCTTGCCCGTGGCGCGACGGCATATGTCACCCTTGAGCCCTGCTGTCACCATGGCGAAACACCGCCCTGCACCGATGCTCTGATCGCCGCCGGGATCACAACCGTCTTCATCGCCCTCCAAGACCCGGACCCCAGGGTCGCCGGTGGCGGGATTGCGGCGTTGCGCGCGGCCGGGATCGACGTCCGGATCGGCCTTTGCGCCCCACAGGCGGAAGAGATCAACGCGGGATTCCTGGCCCGAACGCGCGCTGGTCGGCCTCTGGTGAGCTTGAAGCTCGCGACCAGCATGGACGGGCGGATCGCCACGGCGGACGGCGACGCCAAATGGATCACCGGCCCCCTGGCGCGGTCCCGGGGCCACCTGATGCGGGCCGAAAACGACGCCATTCTGGTCGGACGGCGAACCGTTGAGGCCGACGACCCTTTGTTGACCTGCCGCTTGCCGGGCATGGCCGATCGGTCCCCGGTTCGAATCGTGCTGGATTCGCGGCTGCGCCTGCCGGTCTCGGGGCGCCTAGCTGACAGTCTGGACAGCGCACCGCTGTGGCTGGTCGCCTCGACAGAGGCGGAAGCGGACCAAGTCCGGCGATGGACCGAACTTGGCGCCAAGGTTATCCAGCTTCCGGCGGCTTCGGACGGAAAGCCGGCGCCCGCGGATATCCTGCAAGCACTGGGGGGCGAGGGCTTGACCCGCCTATTGATCGAAGGCGGCGGCACTGTCGCCGGTTCTTTCCTGAGTGCCGGACTGGTCGATCGTATTGCTTGGTTCCGCGCGCCGATCGTTCTTGGCGACAAGGGGCAGGCGGCGGCGGTCGGCCCGAACCCGGTCGCCGTGCGTGAGGCGCCCCGGTTCGAAACGCGCATCGTTGCGCAACTCGGCCCTGACGTGCTGGAAATCCTGGCCGCGCCGGCCGACCAGGCGTAGAAGGAACCATGTTCACCGGTATAATCACCGACGTCGGCCGCGTCCGGCAGATCGATCAGACAGACGACGGCCGACTGGAAATCACCACGGCGTACGACACGTCGGCGGTCGATATCGGGGCCTCCATCGCCTGTTCGGGCTGCTGCCTCACGGTGATCGAGAAAGGCGCGGATTGGTTGGCGTTCGAGGTCTCCGGCGAAACCCGTCGGCTGACGACCCTTGGTCGTTGGCAAGCAGGCACCGCGGTCAACATGGAACGTGCCTTGAAAGCCGGGGACGAGCTGGGCGGACATATTGTGTCCGGCCATGTGGACGGCCTTGCGAAACTGCTCTCGGTCACCGATCAAATCCAGTCCCGCTGCCTGACCTTCCAGGTGCCTGGGGGGCTGGCCCGCTATATCGCGCCCAAGGGGTCCGTCACAGTCGATGGCGTATCCTTGACGGTCAACGACGTGGCCGGCGCCCGGTTCTCGGTCAACATCATTCCGCATACGCAAAGCGCAACGTCCTTGGGCAACGCCAAGGCCGGCGATGCGGTGAACCTGGAAATCGACATGCTGGCGCGCTATGTTGCGCGCATGTTGGAACGGGATGAATGAATCCGTGAAATTACAAGACGTTAACTCCTACGACACGATCCTGTCGCCGATCGAGGACATCATTGAGGATGCCCGCAATGGCCGGATGTTTATTTTGGTCGACGACGAGGCGCGGGAGAACGAAGGCGATTTGGTCATTCCGGCGCAAATGGCGACGCCGGACGCGATCAACTTCATGGCGCGCTACGGTCGTGGCCTGATCTGTCTGGCATTGACCCGCGACCGGGTCGAGCAACTGAACCTACCGCATATGAGCCGGACCAATTCGTCGCGCCATCAGACAGCGTTCACCGTGTCAATCGAAGCCAAAGACGGGGTGACGACGGGGATTTCGGCGTCCGATCGGGCGCGAACCGTGGCCGTCGCCATCGACCCGACGCGCGGCCCGAGCGATATCGCTACGCCGGGCCACG
>JANQIJ010000087.1 GCA_028282185.1 Rhodospirillales bacterium | reverse complement strand
CGCTCGGCACGGCGATGATCGACGCCGCCGCCGGCGCGGTGACGCTGGCCATCGGCCTGGTGGGCGTCATGGCGCTGTTTTTGGGGCTGATGAGGGTGGCGGAGGAGGGCGGCTTGCTCCGCGTCATCGCCAAGGTGCTCAGGCCCTTGATGGTGCGTCTGTTCCCCGACGTGCCGGCGGACCATCCGGCGATGGGGTCGATCATTCTCAACATGTCGGCCAATGCGCTGGGCCTCGGCAACGCGGCGACGCCGTTCGGCATCCGCGCCATGCAGCAATTGGACGAATTGAACCCCCACAAGGGCACGGCGACCAACGCCATGGCCCTGTTCCTAGCGATCAATACCTCCAGCGTGACCCTATTGCCCACCGGCGTGATCGCGTTGCGTGCCGCCGCCGGGTCCGACGATCCGGCGGGGATCGTGCCGACGACCCTGTTCGCGACGATTTGTTCGACCACCGTGGCGATCATTTCCGCCAAGTTGTTGGCGCCGCGCTTTGCCATCCGACCGGACGAGGCGTCGCCGGCCCCGGACGCGGCCCGCGACGGCGAGACGCCGCAGGCCGTCGAAACCCCGGACGTCGGGGCGGGCGCCGGCTCGGACGCCTATCCCCTGTGGGTCTCGATCGCCGCCCTGGCCTCGATCGCCGCTTTCGTGCCGCTCACCGTGGTGTTCGGGCGGACCATCGCGCCCTGGATCGTGCCCGGCCTGATGGTCGGCCTGCTGGCCTTCGGCGTGGCCAAGCGGGTCGCCGTCTATGAGTGTTTCGTCGAGGGCGCCAAGGACGGCTTCCAGGTGGCGCTCCGGATCATTCCCTACCTGGTCGCGATCCTGACCGCCGTCGCCATGTTTCGGGCGTCCGGCGCCATGGAAATGCTCGTCGTTCCCCTGGGCGCGGTCACTGAATTGGTCGGCCTGCCGGCGGAAGCCCTGCCCATGGCGCTGTTGCGGCCGCTTTCCGGGTCCGGCGCCTACGGCATCCTGGCGTCGATCATCCAGGACCCGGCGACCGGGCCGGACAGCCTCGTAGGCTATCTGGTATCGACCTTCCAGGGCTCGACGGAAACCACCTTCTACGTCTTGGCCGTCTATTTCGGCGCCGTCGGCATCCGCCGCATCCGCCACGCCCTTTATGCGGCGCTGTTGGCCGATCTGGCGGGCATTTGTGGCGCCGTGTTCATCGTCAACCAGCTTTATGGCTAGTCGGTGGGGAGGACAGCCATGGCCCTGATGGCGCCGGTCAACGGCTCGAGCCAGCCCGGTCGGGCGATCGCCGTGATGCTGGCCGGCGGCTTTCTTCTGACGGTCAACGACGCGGTCATGAAATGGCTGACCGGGGGCTACCCGGTGGGCCAGTTGCTGTTCGTCCGCTCGATGTTTTCGTTCCTCTTCATCGCCCTGTTGCTGCGTTTCATGGGCGGTTGGCAAAGCCTCAGGATCGGCAACGCCCGCCTGCATTTGATTCGCTCCTTGCTGGTCGTCGCCGGCACCTTCCTCTTCGTCAACGGCCTGCGCTACTTGCCGCTGGCCGACGCCATCGCCATCGTCTTCGCCGGCCCTCTGTTCATCACCGCGCTGGCGCCCGCGATCATCGGCGAGCCCGTCGGTTGGCGCCGCTGGCTGGCGGTGACGATCGGCTTCCTGGGCGTCCTGGTGATCGTCCGCCCGGGCACGGAAGCCATGCAATGGGCCGCGCTGTTTCCCTTGGGCGCGGCCCTGACCGGCGCGTTCCGCGATCTGATGACGCGTTCGGCCTCGGCGACGGAAAGTTCAACCGCCATGTTGGCCACCGGCACGGCGGCGACCTGCCTGGCAGGGTTGTGCACCTATCCCCTGGGCTGGGCGCCGGTCGTCGCCCAGGATCTGGGTTTCATGGCGCTCAGCGGGTTCCTGATGGCGGCGGCGCATTTCCTGATGATCGAAAGCTACCGTTATGGCGAGGCGGCGCTGGTCGCGCCGTTCAAGTATTCGAACATGATCTACGCGGTGATCCTCGGTTTCCTGGTTTGGGGCGACCTGCCCGACGCCTGGACCTGGGCCGGCACGGCGCTGTTGATCGGCAGCGGACTGTACATCCTGGATCGCGAACGCAGGCTTGGCGCGGGACCGCCGCGGACCGGCGGACCCGGTGGTTCAGGGGGATGACTTCGGCAACGCGCCGATGGACCGCCAAGCGCGGGCGGACGACCCGGCCCTATTGCGGATGATCACTGCCCGGCCGGTGCCGTGATCTCGATCCCGCCGCCTTCGGCGGCAGGTGCGCGCGCGTTGGGGAAGGTGGTTGCGGGCGGTGCGGTGATCGACGCCGGCAGGGCTTTCTTCAGGGCATCGCGGGCGACGATGGCCTTTTGGTCGCCGTTCTCGGCGGCGGCGCTGATCCATTTGTAGGCCAGTTTGTCGTCCTTCGGCACGCCCTGGCCGTTGTAATACAGGATGCCCAGATTGTATTGCGCGGCGGCGTTGCTTTTTTCCGCCGCCCGGCCGAACCATTCGGCGGCCTTGGCGTAGTCCTGGGCGACGCCGGTGCCGTTGTAATGCATTACGCCGATGGAATACTGCGCCCCGGGATGGCCGTCGATGGCGGCCTGGGCGAACAGCTTGGCGACTTCCGATTTCTGGTCCGCCGTGTCCGCCTGAGCGAACAGCGCCAGGGCCCGCTTGTAACTCAGGTCCGCCGCCGCCAGGCGTTCCTCGGCCGTCGCGGGCGGCGGCGCGGCGGGTGCCGCGGGTGCCGCCGGCGGGGCAGGGTCGGCGGCTTCCGCTGCCGGTGGCTGGGGGGCGGCGGGCGTCGGTTCGGCCGCGGTGTCGCCGGGCAGGGCGGCGATGTCTTCGCTGGCCGCTTCGGGCGCCGCCGGTTCCGGTTGGGCCTCTGGTGCCGCGGGCGGCTGCGTCAGATCGACCGGCTTATCCGTCGCCTCCGGTGCCGCCGGTTCCGGCGTGGTGGCCTCGGCCGGCATCTGTTCGGCCATGGCCTGGGCGACCTGCTCGGCCATGGACGGGTCCGTGGCCTGGGCGCCTTCCGGTGCCATCGCCTCACCGGGCATGGCCGTGCCCGGTTCCGTCGGGTCGGCCATGCCGTCGTTGCGGTTTTCGGCGTCGACCAAGGTG
>JANQIJ010000086.1 GCA_028282185.1 Rhodospirillales bacterium | reverse complement strand
TGGTGTGTAGCGCCGCGATGATCTCCGCCGCCTGCGCTTCGCCGGCCGGTGACAGGCCCCCTTGGGAGGGGATGAACTCAAGCACCAGGAGGTTCGGCGCGGCATGCAGGACCTGCGGCACCGGCAGGTTCGAACGCTGATCAAGCAGGCGCAGCATCCTCGCCTCAAGATCGAGAATCGGCGCACGGCCCGGGCCCGTCGCCTTGACGACGACGCTGGCGCCATCGGCCAACTGGGCTTTGAACACGCGGTCTCCGGCGGTGCCGCCGTCGAGCGGCCTGAGGGCCGGAAGCTCTTGCCCAAGCGCCGTGCCGATCCGACGGAGCAGGGCGGTGTCAAAGGTCATGGATTCGACGAATATGGTCAAGCAACCCAAGGGAGGCGGTTTCGACCATGTCCAAGACTCGCTCGAACCCGGCGTCGCCGCCGTAATAGGGGTCGGGCACCTCGGCGCAGCCGAGTTTGGGCGCGAAGTCGAGGAACAGATGCAGGCGGCCGTCGCGCCCCTTCGGCGCCAGGGCGAGAAGGTCGTCGTGATTGCGTCGGTCCATGGCCAGGATGTAGTCGTAATCGACGAAATCGCGGGACCGGGTTTGGCGGGCGCGCAAATCGGACAGATTGATGCCGCGCCGCCGCGCCGCCGCCTGGGCCCGGCTGTCCGGCGGCTCGCCGATATGCCAGGCGCCGGTTCCGGCGCAGTCGGTGTGGATGGTCTCGGCCAGGCCCTCGGTCCGGACCAAGTGGCGGAACACGCCATGCGCCGTCGGCGAACGGCAAATGTTGCCCAAACAGACGAACAGCACGTTGACCACCGGTCCCTCCGGATTGTTTAGTGCTCGATTATCACCGGGCCTCAAGGGGGCTGCAACCGACATGACAAGGACAGACCATTTCTCCATCGTCGTTCTGACCGGGGCGGGCATTTCCAAGGAATCCGGCTTGGACACCTTTCGCGACGCGGACGGCCTGTGGGCCAGGGTGCGGATCGAGGATGTGGCCACGCCCGAGGCCTACCGCCGAGATCCGGACCGGGTCCAGGGTTTTTATAACGCCCGGCGGCAAGGTCTGATCGACGCGGCGGTCCAGCCCAACGCCGCGCATCGGGCGCTTGCCCGGTTGGAACGGGGCTGGCCCGGCGAGGTTCTGATCGTTACCCAGAACATCGACGACCTGCATGAGCGGGCCGGGTCCAGGAACCTGATCCATATGCATGGTGAGTTGTTGAAAATCCGCTGCACCGCCTGCCAGGACGTCACCGATTGGCGCGACGACCTGACCACGGGCCATGCCTGTCGGACCTGCGGTCAATTGGGCACCTTGCGCCCGCATGTGGTTTGGTTCGGCGAAATGCCGCTTTACATGGATGATATCAACCGCGCCCTGATCGGCTGCGGCCTGTTCCTGTCGATCGGCACATCGGGCAATGTCTATCCTGCGGCCGGTTTCGTTCAGGAAGTCCGCCTCGCCGGCCGGGGCCATACGGTGGAACTGAACCTCGAGCCGTCGGAGGGGGCGACCCTGTTCGCCGAAACGCAATACGGCCCGGCGACCGACCTCGTCCCCGCCTTCGTCGATCGCCTGCTCGATCGGGGCGCGGCGGCCTCGCCGATTGAATCTCCCGGCCCGCCGGCCTAGGAGTCGGGTGTCAGGCCGCCGGTCAGACGCACGCCGTCGAAGTCTTCCAACTGGTCCGCGTCGATGATCTGGCGCAGGACTTTGCCGTAGGTCTTGGGAATCTCAGAATAACGGTCCAAACGTCGGCTCAGATGGCGGCTGTCCGGGTCGTCGCCGGCGGCGCGCATGTCGGCGCGGGCCCGGCGGAAATCGCGATAGGCCGGATGGCTGTTCAGATTGCGCATGTAGTGTTCGACGCTGGCGCCCAAATTCGCGTATTTGACGACCTTGAACCTGGTGGCGTCCTCGGGCGTTAGGCCCGGGACATCGGGGTTGTAGGTGCGCATGCCGAACAGATTGTTGCCTTGGCGGGCGAAGCGCGACGTCCCCCAGCCGCTTTCCAGCGCTGCTTGGGCCAGGACTATGGACGCGGGGATCACATCGACCCGCTGTTTCAGGATCTCGCGGTCGCCGGGATCGACCTTGTATTTGCGCCACAGTGCGGGCGCGGGTTCGTGGGATGGGTCGAGGGCAAGCCGCCGCTCGGCACGGATGCGGGCGTTTTCCCGGGCGACCAGCGGCAGCAAGATCAGCAAGAAGGTGGTTTTCTTTCGTGCCGTCGGCAACGAAGCCAAATCGTCCGTCAAGGTATTGGCGAAGACCGGGGCAACGCGCCCGAAATGCCTAACCTGGGCCAAGAACATGGCGGTTCGCGGCGTGTCGCCGACGGTCGCGGCCGCGCCGTCGCCGAGGGAGGCCGGCGCGCTGCGGCTCTCGCGATCCTGACGATCGATGCGGATGCCGGCCGCACCGATGCCCAGCGCCACGGCCAGGCAAAGGGCCGAGGCTAGGCGCATGCGCGATATCGTGCCTGCCATCGATCGCTCCCCATGACGGCCGCTGGTCCGGCCCGGAAGGATGCGGTCGATCGGGGTCTCCCGCAAGTGATAGATTGGCGCGAACGCCCGCCCGCAAGCCGAAAATGGCGAGCCGACAATGGAAGGATACGACAAGATGAGTGACCTGGACGCCGTTTTGAAGGATGTTCGCGCCTGCCGCATCTGCGCCGAGCATTTGCCCCTGGGGCCGCGACCCGTGGTCCGCATGGCGCTTTCGGCCCGGCTCTTGATCATCGGTCAGGCGCCGGGGACGAAGGTCCATGCCTCGGGTGTGCCCTGGGACGATGCTTCCGGCCGGCGGCTGCGCGACTGGCTCGGCCTTGCGCCCGAGGTGTTTTATGACGAGACCCGCGTCGCCATCATGCCCATGGGTTTTTGCTACCCGGGCCGCCAGGCCAGAGGGGGCGACAACCCGCCGCGCCCGGAATGCGCCCCCGCCTGGCACGGGCGGTTGCGGGCGCTCTTGCCGGCGGTGCGGCTAACGCTCTTGGTCGGCAGCTATGCCCAAAAGTACCATCTGGGCGCCGCAAACCGGAAAACCATGACCGAGACCGTCGCCCATTGGCGGGATTATCTGCCCGATCATCTGCCGACCCCGCATCCCAGTTGGCGGACGACCCATTGGATGACCAAAAACCCCTGGTTCGAGGCCGAGGTCCTGCCCGCCCTGCGCGCCCGCATTCAGGAAGTTCTTACGTGAAGGCCCTCAATGGTCCCTTGTTCCGCAAGGTATATCGTCTATAAGAATAGATAGTTGAGCTTGTTTGATGGGGCGGCCCTGGATACGGGGTCGGGCGCGGGCGTTGCACCGGCTTTCCGAAGAGGATCTGATCCGCCGCCTGGAATTCGACAATCCCTGGTGGGCGTTCCGCACCGGCACGCGGGTGCGGTTCCGCCATCCGCCCAGGCGCGGCCTGGCAAGACCGGTCATTGACCGGGTGCTCGCCGAGGATCTGGCCCGGCCGCTGATCCTTGCCGGGCCGCCGGGCGTCGGCAAGACCATCGTCTTGCGCCAGGCCCTCGCCGCCGTGGTCCGCAGCGGCCTGTCGCCCATGCGGATCGCCTACCTATCCCTGTCCGCACCGATCTATGGGGTCCATGACCTGGACGCCCTGGCCGATCGGTTTTTGGCCCGCTTCGGTTATACGACGGCGGATCGTTTGTGCATCTTTGTCGATGACCTGGACTATGCAAAGGACGGCCTGGCGCAGGTCATCGCTCTGCAGCGCCGCATGCCGCAGGCCCGCGTGATCGCCGCCTTGTCTTCCCGTGCGTCCGGCTTGGTCACGGGGCCGGTGGCCGGGGACAAGGCCGAACTCATGGTTCTGCCGCCCTTGGCGTTTTCCGAGTTCTTGGCCTTCCGCGAGAGCGAACAGGCGCTCGGCCCCGTCTTGCCCGGGGCCAAGGACTCGCAATCGATTCACGGCGCGGCCTTGGAGGCCTTGAACGCGGAATTTGCCCGCTACGTGACCTTTGGCGGTTTTCCAAGCGGGATCGCCGCCCGGCGGGACGATGAAGCGCCCCCGGCCTTGGTTCGCGACGGCTTGTTGAACGAGGTTCTGCATCGTGACCTGGCGGCGCTGGGCGGCGTTCACGAACCGGCGGACCTGGGCCGTCTGTTCGCCATATTGGCCCGCAACACGGGCGGTGAGGCGGCGATCGAGGATCTTGCCAAGGCCACCGGCGTTGCCAAAAATACCTTGCGCAAGTATCTCGATTTCTTGGAAAGCGCGTTTCTGATCCGTCGTCTGCCGCGCCTCAACAAGGACGGCAAGCCGTTCCAGCGCCAAGTCTTGTTCAAGGTCTATCTGACTTCACCGACGCTCTACACTGCCCTATTCGGTCCCGTCGCGCCGGACGATCCGGCCTTCGCGCGTCTGGTCGAAACGGCCGTGGTCGGCCAATGCCTGGCCGGCGATCTGGCGGGGCGACTGGCTTATGCCAGTTGGAAGGGCGGAGGGGTCGATCTGATCGTCCTCGACCGGCCCGGCGGCCGGCCCCAGCACCTTTACCAAATGGATTGGGCGGAAGACCTGATCGATCAGAAGGACGGCCCTGCGACCATGGTGAACTTCGCCGTCCGGACCAACCCGGACGTGCAAATGACCGTTTTGACCCGACGGCGGGGCGGCCCCGCCCGGCGCGGCGCCATCGACCTGAACCTGACGCCGGCGGCGCTCTACGCCCATTGGCTGGGCGCCGGCTAGGCGGGCATCGGCCTTCGTGCCGCGTCAGTTGGCGACCTCCGCCCGCAGCCAGTGACGGAAGGCGGCGACCGAGGGCGCGTCGACCCGGTCCCGGGCGGCCAGGAAATAGACGCCTTCGCCACTGAGCAGGTCGCGTGAGAATGGCGCCACCAGGCGGCCGTCCTTCAATGCGTCCTGAACCTGGGCTTCGCGGGTGATGGCCACGCCCTGGCCCGCTTCGGCGGCGTCGATCGCCATGGTGGTCAAATCGAACAGCGGCCCGCGGGTGGGATCGACGACGCCGTCGTCAAGCCCCGCGGCGGTCAGCCACCGGGTCCAATCGTCCCGCCGGTGAAAGGTATGCAGCAGGGTGTGGCGGGCCAGGTCGCCCGGTTCCTTCAGCGCCCGGGGGCCTTCCAGCAGCGACGGGTGGCAAACGGGAAAGACGCCTTCAATGAACAAAAGTTCCGCCGCCATGCCGGGCCAGGCGCCGGGTCCGCTGCCTGACCGGATCGCGGCGGCAACGCCCGCGCGCTCGAAATCGATCGCTTCGGCGCTGGTCGCGATGTGCACGGCGATGTTCGGATGCTGTGCTTGGAACCGGCCGAGCCGCGGCACCAGCCAGCGGATGGCGAAGGTCGGGGTCACGTTGATATGCAGGTCGCGGGCCTGCGATATCCGCGCGATCGTCCGGCAGGCCAGGTCGATCTGCTGGAAGGCATCGCCCAGTTGCTGGGCGAAGCGTTCGCCTTCGGGGGTGGCCCGGCGCGCGCCGCCGTCCGCGTTGAACAGGGCGGCGCCCAGCCAGTCTTCCAGGTTCTTGACCTGATGGCCGACGGCCGAGGGTGTGACGCAAAGCTCGTCCGCGGCGCGGGCCAGCGTGCCGCGCCGCACTGTGGCCTCGAAGGCGCGGAGCGCGTTCAGCGGGGGATTGGGCCGGTCCGGCGGCATCATGGCTCCTTGGTGATTGGCGGTCGGGATGTGGCGAAACCGTAGTTTTTCTCGATTCGCGTTGGAAAATTCATCGATTGTCCAGAACTGCGGAAAAGTCGAGAATACCATGGCTGAATCCATACTTGAATGGCTCGGACATAAGATAGAAATTCTAGGGTGATGCGGGCCGAAGGCAACGGTCGATGCGCCGCCGGGAAACGGAAAACATCCAAGGGAACCGCCAAGATGACAATGAACGTTGAACGATTGGGGGGCAGCTTTGTCGCCCGGGTCACGGGGATCGACGTCGGCCGCATGTCAAACAGCGAGGCCGAAGCCCTGCACCAGGCCTATCTCGATCATAAGGTTCTGGTGATCGACGGCCAGGATTTGGACGTCCCGCAGTTCGCCAAGTTCGGCGAGTTGTTCGGCGAAACCGTCGAGCATCCGGTGAAGAACTTCCTGCACCCGGATTACCCCGTGGTCATGATCCTCTCCAACTCGACCCGCCACGGCAAGCCGGTGGGGGTCAAGGACGCGGGCTCGTTCTGGCATTCGGACCGCTCCTATACGGAACGTTCGGCCGACGCCACCATGCTCTATTCCGTGGAAATCCCGGACCAGGGCGGCGATACCTTCTTCGGCGATCTGGAAGCGCTTTACGACAACATGCCGGACGACCTGAAGGCGCGGATCGAAGGCCGGACCTATGTCTCGCAATACCGCTGGACCACCAACCGGGGCGATCCGGAAGCCCGCTGGAACATGATTACGGCGGAAGAACGGGCGAAGACCCCGCCGGTCGAACGGCCGTTGGTGCGGACCCATCCGGAAACCGGGCGCAAGAGCCTATTCGTCTTTCCGGGGGTTTCCACGGGGGTCAAGGGCATCGTCGGCATGGACGCCATCGAAAGCGCCGACCTTTTGGACGAGATTTTCGACTACATGGCCGACGCCGGCGCGACCTTCCAATACAAATGGCAGAGCCCCGGAACCATCGTCCTTTGGGACAATCGCTGCGTTATGCACCGGGCGACGACCAAGGATCTGCCGGCCGAAGCGACCCGCACGCTCTACCGGGTGTCGACCCTGGGCGGCGTGCCGCATTGATGCAAGTCCCGAGCCATCCGGAACAGATTGCGACGGCGCATTTACGCAGAATCAACAATACAAAACAGGGCGGCTGATTTCTTTAAAAATGGGCCATGCGCCCGGTCAACGCGGCCCGAAAAAGGACACGACAAATGGCACCGAAGATCGCCCTGATGGTTGAATTCGACGTCAAGCCCGATCGACGGGCGGATTTCCTCGCACTGATGCGCGGCCATGCGCGCCAGGCCTTGGATAACGAGCCCGGTTGCGAACAGTTCGACGTCCTGGACCCGGCGGGCGCCGAAGGCGAGAGCGCGCGCGTCTTTCTCTATGAGCTTTATACCGACCAGGCGGCGTTGGACGAGCACCTGAATTCGCCCCTGCTGGTGGCGACGCGGGGCAGCTATGACGACATGATCACCGCCAAGCGGGTGGTTCGCTGCGAGGTGTCCTAGAGCATCGGGCGCATAGGCTGAATCTTTTTAGGGATTCCCTTTTTGTCTGATTTGTGATTCACGGTAGTCGGA
>JANQIJ010000069.1 GCA_028282185.1 Rhodospirillales bacterium | reverse complement strand
GGCCCTTGAGCTGGCGCCGGACCCGGGCGTGATAAGCGTCCAGCCAGGCGATCTCGTCCGTATCCAGCAGGTTGGCTTCGATCAGCCGCCGATCGATCGGCGCCAGGGTCAGGGTTTCGAAGCCCAGCATGTCGCGCTCGCCGCCCTTGGGTCGGCCGCCGGCAACGACCAGGACCAGGTTTTCGATGCGGATGCCAAAGGCGCCCGTCTTGTAGTAGCCGGGCTCGTTCGAAATCACCATTCCCGGTTCCAGCGCCGTCATTCCCGGCGCCTTGGAAATTCGCTGCGGCCCTTCGTGGACGCTGAGGAAGCTGCCGACCCCGTGGCCGGTGCCGTGGTCGTAATCAAGCCCCGCGCGCCATAGGGCCTGGCGCGCCAACAGGTCCAACTGCGTGCCCGTCGTCCCCGTCGGGAACACCGCCCGGGCGAGGGCGATATGGCCCTTAAGGACACGGGTGAAGCGGTCCCGCATTTCGCGGCTGGGCGGGCGTTTGCCGCCGTCGATGAAGACCGTCCGCGTGATGTCCGTCGTCCCGTCCGGGTACTGACCGCCGGAATCGACCAGGTAAAGTTCCCCTGGTCTGAGGGCGCGATTGGTCGCCGGACTGGACTTGTAATGCACGATGGCGCCGTTGGGGCCGGCCCCGGAAATGGTGTCGAAGCTCAGATCGCGCAGCTCTCCGGTGTCGACGCGAAAGGCTTCCAGACGGGCTTGTGCGTCCAGTTCGCTGACCCCGCCCTTGGGCGCTTGGTGGTCGAGCCAGGCCAGAAAGCGGCAGACCGCCGCGCCGTCGCGCAGATGGGCGGCACGCATCCCGTCCTGTTCGACCGGGTTCTTACAGGCCTTGGGCAGTTGGCACAGGTCCGGTTGGCGGATAACCCTGGCCCCCGCCCGTTCCAGGCGTTGCGCGATCCAGACGGGATCGGCGGCGCCGTCGATCCGCACGGCCGCCTTGCGCCGGCCCAGTTTATCCAGCACCGGGCCGAAGCCGTCCGGTTCGTGGACCCGCACCGCATCGCCCAAATGACGGCGCAGGGCGGCGGACAGCTTGCGCCCGTCGATGAAAAGATCGACCGATGCGTCCTTGTGGATCACCGCGAAGGCCAGCGTCACCGGCGTGCGCGGCACATCGGCGCCGCGAATGTTCAACAGCCAGGCGATGGAATCCGGCGCCGACAGGACCTGCGCCGCCTGCCCCTGATCGGTCAGCGCCCGGGCAATCCCGTCACGCTTGTCGCGCGCGGCTTGGCCGGCGAACTTTTTCGGATGGGCGCGGACCGGCGTCAACGGCGGCCCTGGGCGGTCGGACCAAACCGCGTCCAGCGGATTGTCGTCGACGGCGGTGAACAGACCGCCCCGCTTGCGGCAGGTATCGGTATAGCGTTGCGCCTGGGCCGGGGTCACCAGCCAGGGATCATAGCCCAGCTTGCCGCCCCGGGGCAGGTTGCGGGCAATCCAATCGGTCGCCGGTTCCAGCGTCAGATGGCAAAGCTCGTAAAGCGACGCATCCACCTGGTCCTTTACCTGGAGCGTATAGCGTCCGTCGGTGAACAGCGCGGCCCGCCGCTTCAGGACGACGGCCAGACCCGCCGATCCGGTGAACCCGGTCAGCCAAGCCAGGCGTTCCGCTTCCGCGGCCACGTATTCGCCTTGGTGCGCGTCGGCCCTTGGTACCAGAAAACCGTCCAGGCCGCGGCGCGTCAGTTCGCCGCGCAGGCGCTTCAGCCGCGCGGCCGCGCCGTCCGGGGCCGACCCGGCGGTCGTCGTCTTCTTGGCCGTGGCGCGGCGGCGGGCGGGGGGCGCGGCGGTGTCCATAACGGCAAGCTATGAACCCATGGGGCGGCTGGCAAGAGGAGAGCTCAATCCATGCAAAATATGCAATTCTGCGCTGCAATAATGTCTATTTTTGCATGACTGAGCGAGGCGTATGGTCCCTCTCGTCGGTCGCCGGGGAAGGTGGCCGGCGGCATCAAGGAGACCCCGTCATGGCACCGTCCGCCAACCAGCAGATCACCCAACCGGATTTCACCGTCGAGGATTATGTGGAGAAAGCGCGGGTGCTGCGCGCTCTTGCCATGCGCCGGTTGTTCACCCGCGCCGCGGTTTTGAACGCGGTGGTGTCCATGATGACCGGATGGGTCGCCGGTCTTGCCGCGGTCTGGCGCCGGGCCGCCCTGCGCCGGGAACTGGAGGCTTTGGACGATCGCTTGCTGGCCGATATCGGTCTGCGGCGCGATCAGATTCCCGACGTCGTCAATGCCGCCTTCCGGGGCCACGCCGACGCCTCGCCGACCGTCGCCGGTGAAATCCACCTGGCGGCTTTGGTCGGCGGCAGCCGCACGACCCAGGCCAAGGCAGCGGGCGACGACCGCTTGGTGGCGTGATCGACCCGGCCCGCGGCTCGGCCTACCAACCTTTGAACAGCGGCTTGGCACTGCGGCGGTAGCCCCGTCCTTCCATGCACCGGTTGAAATGCCGTTGCCGCGCCTGGGCGAAGTCGTAGTTCCGCATCGCCGAATCGTAGCGCGTGCCGATGATATTTCCCGAGCCTTGCGTCGGCACCGGCTGACGCCGTTCGACGCGTTCGCCCTCGGCCCGGGCGAGGGACCGGCAGGCCTGCCGGTCGAAGGCCAACTGGTCTTCGGAAACCCCCGGTTTTTCCCATTTGCCGACGCTGCAACCGGTCAGCGCCATGGCGCAGAGGACGACCAGCACAAGGCCCCGGACCGGACCGGCGCTGCGGGCGCCTGCCGCGGCGGGTCCGGCCTTCGATGGGGCCGCTGTCGAGCCCCCGGGCGAAGCGCAAGACATCTTGCTCATGGGTGCATCATAACCCGTCCACCCTGGCCAATAAATGGGCCAGGGCGGTCCGTCCGCCGTCACCGTCGTCCGCCGTTGCCGGACGCACCGCCAAGACGATCCCCGGATCACCGCCGGCAAGCCGTTCGACGGTCAGGCGTTGGACCTGGCGGTCGTCCTTCCAAAGCGCGCCGGTCAACGCGTCGAGGCAGGCCTTGGTGACATTGTCCACGTCCGGCCGCGCCGCCGGCCGATCAGCCGGCACCGGTCGCGACGGGCGGCAGGCAGCCGCGAATAAAGGCAACGACCTTGGGCGCATGCCATTCGGCGATGCCCTGGACGCGCAGCACCTCGCGGCCCTTGTGATCGAACAGGATGGTCGTCGGCAGGCCGCGCACTTTCAATGAGCGGGCGAACTTGCCGCCTTTGTCCAGATGGATTTCCAAGTGTTCATAGCCATGCTTCTTATAGAACGGTTCGACCCGTTTCAGGCCGCCGCGATCCTGGGACACGGCGAGCACGGGAATGCCGTCGCTGTCCAGTTCGTGTTTGAGCGCGTCGAGATGCGGCATCTCGCGGACGCAGGGCGCGCACCAGGTGGCCCAGAAATTGACCACCGCGCCGCGCTTGGCGGCAAGCTGGGGAATGTTGACCGCATTGCCGTCCCTGTCTTGGAAGGGCGTTGCGGCCACGGGGCCGGGCGGATCGACGGCGACGAAATTGGCCAAGGCCGCGTCCGAGGTCCGACAGGCCGCCGACGCGGAAATGCTTGCCGTGTCTGCTCCGCTTGCATCTGCGGCGGGAATGGTGACAATCCCCCAACTCAAAACCAGGGCGGTCGCGACTGCTCGGCCGGGGGACTTGATCATGAATGCGGCGGTCATGGGGGTTCACCCTCCCTTTACGCTTGCCGGTTACCATCCGGCGATGACCGCCGGGTGATGTTGTTAAGGAGATAGCCATGGCGCGCCAACCTGGCAAGGACGGCGACGGAACCGGTGCCGGCGCGGGTCCTGCGGACGGCAGCGCCGCCAGCACCATCTGGGGTGGCCGGTTCGACGGCGGCCCCGCCGCGATCATGGAGGAAATCAATGCCTCCATCGGGTTCGATCAGCGTCTGGCGATGGAAGACATCGCCGGTTCGATCGCCCATGTGCGGATGCTGGCGCGTCAGGGCATCGTTGACCAAGGCGACGCGGACGCAATCGCCGGCGGCCTGGCCCGGGTGCGTGACGAGATCGCTGCCGGCAACTTCGACTTCAAGCGCGCCTTGGAAGACATCCACATGAACGTGGAAAGCCGGTTGGCCGACCTGATCGGCGACGCCGCCGGGCGCCTGCATACGGCGCGGTCCAGGAACGATCAGGTGGCGACGGACTTCAAGCTCTGGGTGCGCGGCGCGATCGACGCGCTGGACGCCGGCGTCAGGGACATCCAGGCGGCGCTGATCGACCGGGCCGAGGAAGAGGCCGCGACGGTCATGCCCGGCTTTACCCATCTGCAAAGCGCCCAGCCGGTGACTCTGGGCCATT
>JANQIJ010000050.1 GCA_028282185.1 Rhodospirillales bacterium | reverse complement strand
GCGGCCTACGCGGCACAGGCGAACGTCACCCGGTTCCGGGAATACCTGAATGAACGTCTGGGGCTGAGCTTGGCTGATTCCGACGCCTTGCACGCGTTTTCCATCGGCGACCGGGAACGGTTTTGGCCGGCCCTGGCGGCCTTTGCCAGGATCACGGCGGAGACTTGGGGCGAAACGGTTTTGCGCGACGGCGACAAGATGCCGGGCGCCCAATGGTTTCCCGACGCCCGGCTGAACTACGCGGAAAACCTATTGCGCCGGCGCGACGACGGCGAGGCCATCGTGTTTCGCGGCGAGACCGGGATCACCCGGCGCTGGACCTTCGGCGAGCTATATGACCGAGTGTCGCAACTGGCCCAAGCGCTGAAAGCCGCCGGTATCGGCTCGGGCGACCGGGTCTGCGGCTACCTGCCCAATATGCCGGAAACGATCTGCGCCATGCTGGCGACCACCGCCTTGGGCGCGACCTGGTCGTCGTCGTCTCCGGATTTCGGCGTCCAAGGGGTGCTCGACCGCTTCGGCCAGATCGAACCGAAGGCCGTGGTCTGCACCGACGGGTATTTCTATAACGGCAAGCGCCACGACGTGCGCGCCAAGAACGCGGAGATCCTGGCCCAACTGCCGAGCGTCGAAACGGTCATCGTGGCGCCCTACGCGGCCGACGAACGGCCGGATATCGCGGCCATCCAAGGCGCCCGCCTCTGGGCCGACGTGCTGGCCGACCATGCGCCCGGCAACATAGAATTCGAACGCCTGCCCTTCGATCACCCACTCTACATCATGTTCTCGTCAGGCACGACGGGCGCGCCGAAATGCATGGTCCATTGCGCTGGCGGAACAATATTGAAGCATGCCGCGGAGCAGGCCGTGCAATGCGACATCAAGCGCGACGACCGGGTCTATTTCTTCACCACCTGCGGCTGGATGATGTGGAACTGGCTGGCCTCGGTTCTGGCCTGCGAGGCCTGCCTGATGCTCTATGACGGGTCGCCCTTCCATCCGGGGCCCGCGGCGATCTTCGACTACGCCCAAGAGGAGAAATTCACCCTGTTCGGGACCTCGGCCAAGTACATCGACGCGGTCGCCAAGTCGGGTTTCCGACCCCGGGAGACACACGATCTTTCCAGCGTCCGCATGCTGGTCTCGACGGGCTCGACCCTGGCGCCCGAAGGCTTCGATTTCGTCTACGAGACGATCAAGCCGGATGTTCACTTGGTGTCCTTTACCGGCGGCACCGACCTGATGGGCATCTTCGCCGGCGGCGACTGCACCAAGCCCGTATGGCGCGGCGAATTGCAGGCCATGGCGCTGGGCATGGCGGTCGAATGCTGGAATGACGACGGCCGGCCGGTGATCGGCGAGAAGGGCGAACTAGTCTGCCGCTTGGCCTTCCCATCCATGCCGACGGCGTTCCTCAATGACCCGGACGGCTCGCGCTATCGTAGCGCCTATTTCGAACAGTTCTCCAATGTCTGGATCCATGGCGATTACATCGAAATCACCGACCACGGCGGGATGATCGTCTACGGCCGGTCGGACGCGACGCTCAACCCGGGCGGCGTGCGCATCGGCACGGCGGAAATCTACCGCCAAGTGGAAAAGCTGGACGAGGTGATCGAAAGCCTGGTCATCGGCCAGGACTGGGACAACGACGTGCGGGTCGTGCTGTTCGCCAGGCTCGCCGACGGCCTGACGATGGACGACGCCCTGATCAAGAAGATCCAGGGTCAGGTGCGGGCCAATTGCACGCCCCGCCACGTGCCGGCGCGGGTGGTTCAGGTGGCCGACATCCCGCGCACCAAATCGGGCAAGATCACCGAACTGGCGGTCCGCGACATCGTCCACGGCCGCCCGGTGAAGAACAAGGAAGCGCTGGCCAACCCGGAAGCTCTGGAGCATTTCAGGGACCGGGCGGAATTGACCAGTTGAGCCCCGAGACACCTGGGCTCTTGCTCCTTAGTTTTGGAAGGCGACCAAAGCGATCAATCCTCCGTGTACGCAGGCGACGGCCTGGGCGGCACTGAAAGCGGCAGTCGCCGTCGCGTACCGGGAACACTTCTGCAAGTAGAACAGAATACACTCACTGCTTTGGGCTTCGACACCCGCCATCGATCGCCCCTGAAACTTTATCGAAACCGTTGCCCGGAAATCGCCGGGTGATAGAGCGGCTGGACCACGTTGCCGGCCGGGTCCTTGACATGGAACGATCGCGCGCCGTCCTGATGGTCGTGCGGCGCATCCATCAGATCACAGTCCTGGTCCCGCATGAAGGCATACCAAGCCTCCAACTCTTCCTTGCTGTCGACGACGAAGCCGAAGTGGTCCAGCGTGCCGCCAGCGTCCGCAGCGCCCTTGCCGCGCTTGGCCCGACCAAGGGACAGGTTATCGTTGCCGAGTGTCAGATAGACCAGGTTGTCGCTCGCCCGATTGAGCACTTCCATGCCAATGATTTCGCGGTAGAAGGCCTCGCATTCCTCCAGGTTGTCGACCACCAAGGCCAGGTGGCGGAGACCGTTCATTGGTCTTGGACGGGATGAGGGTTTGGGACTTGCGGTCATGGCGCGGGTTCCCTATTCGATTGCCTGGATCGCCGGCCGGTCGGACGCCACCGGTGATCGTTCTGCTTTGTTATATAGGGAGGCATCCGCCCGTGTACTGCATTATCGTCAAGAACGTCGTCAAACCGGGGACGCGCGATCAATACCTGGCCGCCATGCGGGAGAACGCCCAAGCCTCGGTCCGGGACGAACCCGGCTGCCTGATCTTCGACGTGCTGGAGGCCCAGGAAGAGGAAAACACCTTCTACCTCTATGAGGTCTATGACGACAAAGCGGCCCTGGCGGCGCATAAGGGAACCCCCCACTACAAAGCAAGCCGGCCGATCATTACGAAACTTGTCGCCGAGCAATCGGTCATCCGAGCCGACGTCCTGGCGCTGAACCCGGCGCGCTAAGTCCGGTCCGCGGCGGCGCCAAGCCCGGCGAACTCGGCCACCACCCAATCGCGAAAGGCCCGGACCTTGGGCCGGTCGTCGGCCCCTTCCGCATAGACCAGGTAATAGGCCTGGGGAGCCGGCAGGGAGAAATCGAACGGCCGGACGAGGGTTCCCTGGGCCAGATCGTCGGCGGCCATGACGCTACGGCCCAGGGCCACGCCCTCGCCGGCCCGGGCCGCCATCAACACCAAGTTCGAATGGGTGAAACTGGGCCCACGGTCGGGATTGACGGTGTTGCAGCCGACGGCCGCCAGCCAGTCCCGCCAGTCGAGCGGCAAGTCGTCGTGCAACAGGGTAAAACTCGCCAAGTCGGCCGGTTCCTTCAGCGGTGGGCCGGCGACCAGCAGGTCCGGGGCGCAGATCGGAAAAATCTTTTCCGTGCAGAGCAGGACAGAGGTCAAGCCGGGCCAATCACCACCCGTTTGGGCGCTATAGCGGATGCCGACGTCGATGCCGTCCCGCGCCAGATCGACCAACCGGTCGGTGATCGACAAGCGCGGGTCGATTTCCGGATGACGGTCGCGGAACCGGCCCAAGCGCGGCACCAACCAGATCGAGGCGATGGAATCCAACGTCGTGATCGTCAACACGCCTTCCGAATCCTGACGCTGCACCCGGTTGATACCGGCCGACAGGATGTCCATCGCCTGGTTGACGTCGGGGTAAAGCAGTTGCCCCGCCTCGGTCAGGACCAGGGCACGGCTGAGGCGCCGGAACAAGGGAAAACCCAACCAATCCTCCAGCCCCCGGATCTGATGACTGACAGCCGCCTGGGTCACGTTCAATTCCTCGGCCGCGCGGGTGAAGCTCAAATGACGGGCCGCGACTTCAAAGGCGCGGAGCGCATTCAAGGGGGGCAGCCGGCGTGTCATGGATTGTATCGTAACAAAAATTTTTCTTTTTAGAAAGAATCGCTCTCTATGAAGTTTTCACATAAATAATTGTAAAAATTATATAATTTAATTATGTGAATACAAATTAATAAATTTTTCTAATGCATAATGAAAATTTTCGCGTTTGCTCCAAGCAGCCGGCGGGCGTATTCATCAGGCCATCATCAACCGGCGTTTCGCCCACCCGGGCGGGATCGCCCCTCGAACAAGGACAGGACCCATGGCCCAAACATCGACCCTCCACCGCCTGCCCCGTCACGTCCTATCCCGCAAGGGACAGTCGATCGCCCGGCGGTCGCTGGCGGTTCTCATCGCGATCTTCGACCTGCCCGGCATGCTGACCGAATGGCAGCAGCGCGACGCCCAACGCCGCCATCTGGCATCGCTCGACGACCGGCTGTTAGCCGATATGGGCATCACCCGCGCCCAAGCCCGGCAGGAAGCGCGGAAGCTGCCCTGGCAATCGTGAGCCAAACGACTAGACTATTCCCGGTACATGCCGTGCCGTTGGGCGGGATCGGTCCTTGGGGCCGGTCCCGTTTTCGCCTATGGCCCAAGACCCAAAGATGGGGGCCGCCGATGAACCTGTTGCTTTATACCGTCACGGTCTTTGCCTGGGGCCTCAGTTGGTACGCCGTGCAAATGCAATTGGGCGTCGTCCCGCCCGAGATCTCGACCTTCTACCGCTTCGCGATCTCGGCGGCGGTGATGTCGGCGTTTTGCCTGGTGACCCGGCGCCGCCTGGAATTCTCGGCTGGTGACCATTTGGCCGTCGCGGTCCAGGGCTTGTTCCTGTTCGGCAGCAATTTCTACTTGGTCTATCTCGGCAGCCAGTACCTGACCAGCGGCCAGGTTTCGATCCTGTTCACCATGCTGATCATCCTCAACATGACCGGCGGCGTGCTGTTCCTTGGCACCCGGCTGGAGGGCCGGATGATCATCGGCGCGGCGCTCGGCATCGGCGGGATCGCCGTCCTGTTTTGGCCCGATCTGGTGTCTTTCGATCTGTCGCGCGACGGCAGCAAGGGCATGGTCCTGGTGCTCTGCGGCACACTGTCGGCGACCACCGGCATGCTGCTGTCCGCCTGGAACCAGCGGCGCGGCCTGGGCGTGGTCCGGACCAACACCATGGGCATGGCCTATGGCGCCCTGTTCTTCCTGATTTATTGCTGGCTGCGCGACGCGCCCTTCATAATCGACTGGTCAGCCCGCTATATCGGCAGCCTGTTGTTCTTAAGCTTGGTCTCGACGGTCATCGCCTTCGCCAGCTATCTGACCCTGGTCGGCCGCATCGGGCCGGAACGCGCCTCATACGCTTCGGTCATGTTTCCATTGGTGGCGCTGGCCGTCTCGACCTGGTTGGAAGGATTCCATTGGACCGCCGGCGCGGCCACCGGCGTCGCCTTGATCCTGATCGGCAACCTGTTTGTCCTGACGCCCCGCAGCCTGTACATGAAATTAATGTGCCGGACTCTCCCCGCCGGGCCGTCGATCGACACTCCGGGAAGCCCCGACCGATGAGCGCCAGCCGTATTCCCATGGCGGTCTGGATCGTCGCCTTCGCCGGCTGTCTGATCGGCAGCCTGAATTTGGGCACACGGACCGTTTTCGGCCTGTTCCAGACAGACGTGCTGACCGACCTCAGCATGACACCCAGCGAGTTCGGCATGGCGCTGGCCATTCAGAACCTGTTGTGGGGCGTCGCCACGCCGATCATGGGCGCCGTCGCCGACAAGTACGGCAGCATGCGGATGCTGATCCTTGGCGCTGTGCTCTATGCCGCGGGCCTCTGGGTCATGGCCACGGCGGAGGGACTGATCGGTTTCAACATCGGCGCCGGCCTGTTGATCGGCATCGGCATGGGCGGCGTCGGCTTCGGTGTTGTCCTGGGCGCGGTCGGACGGCGGGCACCGGCGGAACACCGCTCGCTGATCTTGGGCATCGCCAGCGCCGGCGGCTCGTTCGGCCAGTTCTACATGGCCCCCCTGGGCCAGGCGCTGATCGAATTCCATGGCTGGTCCGATGCCTTGATCTTCCTGGCGCTGATCATGCTGATCGCGGTACCTTTGTCGGTTCTGTTGGCCCGCCAACCGCTGACCGAGGATGCCAAACCGGCGGCCCTGCGTCAGGGCGCGCCCGACGGCGGCGACCAGAAATTGGGTGCGGCCCTGGGCGAGGCCTATGCCCATCCGGGCTTCGTCCTGCTGACGCTCGGTTTCTTCGTCTGCGGATTCCAGATCGCCTTCATCACCGTCCATTTCCCCAAGTACCTGGAACTCCTGAACATCGACCTGCGGATCGCCGCCATGTCCCTGGCGCTGATCGGCCTGTTCAACATCATCGGCACCTTCGCCTGCGGCGTTCTGGGCGACAAATTCCCCAAGAAATGGGTGTTGAGCTGGCTCTACGCGCTGCGCTCGCTCTGCATCATCATCATGCTGGCGGCACCGAAGACGGAAACCAACATCCTGGTCTTTGCCGCCGTCATGGGACTGTTGTGGCTCGGCACCGTGCCGCTGACGAGCGGCCTGGTCGCCACCATGTTCGGCGTGCGCTACCTGTCGATGCTGTTCGGCATCACCTTCTTGAGCCACCAGATCGGCAGCTTTCTGGGCGTTTGGCTGGGCGGCTACCTGTTCGAAACAACGGGCAGTTACGACTGGGTCTGGTACGGATCGGTCGCCTTGGGCTTCCTGGCCGCCGCCCTGCACCTGCCGATCGCGGAACGCCCGGTGGGCCGCGCCGCGCCGCAAAGCGGCTGAGCCGATTTCAACGCCGCCCTGGCGTCAGTTGACGGCGGCACCGGCCGCGTCCCCGGCGGCTCCCGTCGTCAACACCACCTTGCCCGTGGACTTCCGGCCGAGCAGCATCTTCAGGGCGTCCTGAGCCTGGGCCAGGTTGAAGGCATGGGAGACATGGGGCCGCAGGTCGCCGGCCGCGGCCCAACCCAGAAGCTCGTCGAAGGACCGATGGATCAAGTCCGGGTCCAGGGTTTTATGCGCTCCCCAATAGAACCCGTGAACCGTCAGGTTCTTGACCAACAGGATGTTTGCCGGGATTTGCGGCACGGCGCCGCTGGCGAAACCGACGACCAGGATGCGCCCGCCCTGTACTGTACAACGCAACGAGGCATCGAAGGCCGTGCCGCCGACGGGATCATAGACCGCGTCGACGCCGCGGCCGTCGGTCAGTTGCTTGACCCGCTCGCGGATGTCCTCCTGACGGTAATCGATCAGTTCATCGGCGCCGTACTGCTTGGCCACGGCCAGCTTGTCCGCCCCGCCCGCCGTGGCGATCACCCGGGCTCCCATTTTCTTGGCAATTTCCACCGCCGTCAGGCCGACGCCGCCGGCCGCACCATGGACCAACAGGATCTCGCCCGGCTGTAGCTTCAATTTGTCCTTCAGGCCCATGTGTGACGTGCCGTAAACGATGGGAAAGGCAGCGGCGGCAACATAATCCAAATTGTCCGGGATGGCGTAGACGCCGGCCTGATCGGTCACCGCCTCCTCGGCATAGCCGCCGTAATGCAGGGTTGCCATCACCCGGTCCCCGGGTTTCACCCGGGTCACGTCGGGCGCGACCTCCAGCACCTCGCCCGCGGCCTCGAGCCCCGGCGAGAACGGAAACGGCGGCTTGACCTGATATTCCCCTTTGGCCATCAGCGTGTCGGCGAAATTGATGCCCGCCGCATGGACCTTGAGGCGCACCCCGCCTTCCACCATCGGCGGGATCGGCGCATCGTCGATACAGCGCAGCGCCTCAATCCCGTCGAATTTCTCACAGATCACCGCGCGCACTTGTAATCCTTCCGCGAATGTCCAAGGTTGGCGAACCTGACCATATCAAGGGTCGAAGGGCAACCGGCCAAGCAGGCCGAGGGAGAGGACATGCGCGGGTTTTTTGGCATCGGTGTGGAAAACATCTCGAAGGCCATGAACGTCGGCAACCTGTTCCGCACGGCCCATGCCTTCGGCGCGTCCTTCGTATTCACCGTCGCCGCCACCTACAACCGCACAGAGGGCCAGAAATCGGACACGTCCAAGGGCGGCGCCCATTTGCCGTTCTACAGCTTCCCCCGCCTTGACGATCTGGTCCTGCCCGACGGCTGCGCCCTGGTCGGCGTCGAATTGATCATGGACGCCCACGATCTGCCAAGCTTCCACCACCCGCAACAGGCGGCCTATGTGCTGGGGCCGGAACGGGGCAGCCTGAGCGACGGGCTTTTGGCCCGCTGCGACCACACGATCAAGATCCCCATGGCGTTCTGCGTCAATGTCGGCATCGCCGGCGCCATCGTGATGTACGACCGGGTGCTCAGCCTGGGCCGCTTTCCGCCCCGTCCGGTGACCCCTGGCGGACCGACGGAAGCCCTGCCCGAGCATCACTTCGGCGGGCGCTTCAAACGCGGCGAAGACGCGGGCGGCATGGACGCTTTCTTGGACACGCCACCCGAGGTCTATAACGAAGGCGAGGACGCCTGAGCCTCGTCAGGCCGGTTTGTGCCAGCCCTCTTCCGGCGCGATGCAGCCGACCCGGTCGCCGGCGGCGTTCGTCACCGGCATGTCGAGAAACGCCGCCATCTCATCCCGTGCCGGATCGTCCAACGAGCCGAGCCAATCCAGGACATGGGCGATCATCGCGTCGGACGCCCGCTTCGACCCATCCTCAACCTTAAGCGCGACGCCCAATCCCGCGCCGTCCGCGCCCGCGCCCGGGAGGATCGCCAGGTGCGCGGCCTCGGCCCCCGTCTTGGTCGCGAACACGGGCCGTCCACTGCGTTTCGCCACGCCGGCCCCGGCGGTCATGGCGACAGTATCGAGGAACCCCTTGCCCGCGACCATGAAAGCGTGCTTGACCATGGCGCCGACCACCCGGCGACAGGCGGCGGCGCGGCCAGGCGCCAGACCGGCGGCCGGATTGTCCGGATCGGCCATGCGGGCGGCGGCCCGCGCGACGGCGGCAAGCGGCATGCCGTAGACCGGAATGCCGCAGCCGTCGACACCCCGCGCGGTTTCCGCCAGGGCGCAATCGCCCATCTCTTCCAGGATGCGATACAACCGGCGCTGAACCGGGTGATCCGAAGCAAGGTAGCCATCCTGCGCTTCGCCCAAATGCCCGGCCGTGGCCAGGAATCCCAGATGCTTGCCCGAGCAGTTGTGGTGCAGGCGGGTCGCCGCCACGCCGCGCTTGATCATCGCCTCACGGGCGGGGCCGTCCATCGGCGCCTGGGCGCCGCATTCGAGCGCGTCCACACCCAGGTCCAGGTCGCCGAGCCAAGCCTCAAGCGCCATGAGATGCGCCGGCGCAGCGCCGTGTGAGGCGGCGGCCAGGGCGATGCGCTCGTCGGTCAAGCCGAGCGCACCCGCCGTTCCCGTTTCGATCAGCGCAAGGGTCTGGATCGGTTTGATCGCCGAACGGGGGTAGATTTCCAAGTCCGGATTGCCCCAGGCGTGGCGCAAGGTTCCACCGGCATCCATGACCGCCAGATGGCAACGGTGCCGGCTTTCCACCAGATTGCCACGCCGGACCTCGACGATGACGGGGGCGGGTTTGATGATCTGATCAGCCATCGCTTTCCATGCCATTATCGACCCGGGGACTCAATAGGCGGGAAGCAAACGGCCGGAATCCGAAATCCCGCGCGCGCCTGGCAAGAAGACGAAGCCTGACCGCTTGAGACGGGGACGGGTCGGGGCTATCTATGGATCATGATCAGATACACGCTTTTGATACTGATGCTTGCCCATGCAACCGCACCGGCCCGGGCCCAGGGGGCGCCGGAATTGATCGGTCAGTTCGACGATTGGGAGGCCTACACAGCGATCGAGGACGGCGCCAAGATTTGCTACATGGGCGCAGAGCCGTTGAAGCAGGAAGGCAAGTACACCAAGCGGGGGCGGGTCGTCCTGTTGGTCACCCATCGGCCTCAGGACAAGGAACGCGGTGTCGTCTCGATCACCACGGGCTACACCTATAAGAAAGACTCCACCGCCAAGGCCCAGATCGGCAGCAACAGCTTCGAACTGTTCACCGCGGGCGGCCATGCCTTCCTTGACGAAGGCAAGGACCCGGCCATGGTCCAGGCAATGATCCGCGGCGCCGAAATGGTGGTGACCGGCACCTCGTCCCGCGGCACCCTGACCACGGACACCTATTCATTGAAGGGCGTCACGGCGGCCTGGAAAGCCATCAACCAGGCCTGCAAGCCCTGACGGCGGCGGAGCGCACCCGGGGTATCCCGTCATTTCACGTTGGGATGCGCGTCGGGACGCGCTATATCAGGCCCCATGGAAACCAATCCGACCAGGGAGTCCGCAACCGACCGGAAGAATCTGGTCGGCTTGTCGCGCGCCGAATTGGCCGCGGAAGTCGCCGACATCGGCGAAAAGCCGTTCCGCGCGAAACAGTTGTGGCACTGGATCTATCATCAGGGCGAAACCGATTTCGCCAAGATGACGACCCTGGCCAAGTCGTTGCGCGACCGCTTGGCCGAGATCTTCGAGGTGTCCCGCCCGGCCCTCAGCCGCGAACAAACGTCGGACGACCGGACCCGGAAATGGCTTTTGAAATTCAATGACGGCAACGAAGCGGAAACCGTCTACATCCCAGAGGACGATCGGGGCGCGGTCTGCATGTCCTCACAGGTTGGCTGTACTCTGACCTGCACCTTCTGCCATACGGGCACGCAGAAGTTGGTGCGCAACCTGACGTCACAAGAAATCGTCGGTCAGTTCATGGTCGCCCGCGACAGCTACGGCGAATGGCCGACGCCCAAGGACGGCGGGCGATTGATCTCCAACATCGTGATGATGGGCATGGGCGAACCGTTGTTCAACTACGATGAAGTGGCGAAGGCCCTGAAGATCATCATGGACGGCGAAGGCATCGCACTGTCGAAACGGCGAATCACGCTGTCGACCTCGGGCGTCGTGCCGATGATGGCCAAATGCGGCGACGAGTTGGGCGTCAACCTGGCCGTCTCGCTGCATGCGGTGACGGACGAACTGCGCGACGTCATCGTACCGATCAATAAGAAGTACCCGTTGGCCGATTTGATCCGCGCCTGCCGCGATTATCCCGGCGCCAACAACGCCCGGCGCATCACCTTCGAATACGTCATGCTGAAAGACGTCAACGATTCGGAGGCCGACGCCCGGCAGTTGTTGCGCCTGGTCAAGGGCATTCCCGCCAAGTTCAACCTGATCCCGTTCAACCCCTGGCCCGGCGCGCCCTACGAATGCTCGACCCGCGCCGCAATGGACAAATTCACCCGGATATTGAACGACGGCGGTTATTCGGCGCCGATCCGCACCCCCCGCGGGCGTGACATCATGGCTGCCTGCGGCCAGTTGAAATCGGCCAGCGAGCGGGATTTGGCGAAAGCCAAGGCCGATGCCCGGATCCGCCGCATGGCCGCCCGGCTGGACGAGGCACTGCCCCATGCCTGATGCATCCGCCCCCGGTTTCGCCAAGCGGCCCGACTATCCGTTGACGGTCGAAACGTTTCAGGGCCGGGTCCGCACCTCCATCGCCGGGATCGTCTTGGCCGACAGCCGGCGGATCAAACTGCTGCGCGAAAGTCCCTATCCGCCGGTGTTCTATTTCCCGGCTTCGGACGTGCGGATCGACGAATTCCTCGAACCGACGGATCATGCGACGACCTGTCCCTATAAGGGTCAGGCCAGCTATTGGTCCTTCACCATGGGCGATCGCGTCGAAGACAACATCGCCTGGGCATATGGCGATCCCTATCGGGAGACCGCCACGATCGCCGGCCATCTGTCGTTCTATTGGGACCGCATGGATTGCTGGTTCCTGGACGACAAACAGATCACCCGCCCGCCCGCATGACCGACGCGGAAGCCGCCGGCCGGCCGGCCACCAACATCCGGTTGCTTGAGCAAGTGGCCCAGGGCTATCGGCCCTACTTACTTCTGACGCTGTTCTGCGCCCTCATGTTCCTGCCGGGGCTTGGCAGCCTGCCGCCTTTGGACCGGGACGAATCCCGCTTCGCCCAGGCGACGGCGCAGATGCTGGAAACCGGTGATTTCATCGATATTCGGTTCCAGGACCAACCGCGCCATAAGAAACCGGCCGGCATCCATTGGCTGCAGGCGGCCAGCGTCAGCTTGTTTTCCGACCCCGGCGCGCGGGAAATCTGGGCCTATCGCCTGCCTTCCGTGATCGGCGCCTGGGCCGCCGTGCTGTTCACCTTCGCCGCCGGTGCCGCCTTGTTCGGCCAACCGGCGGGGTTGCTTGCCGGCGGCATGATGGCAGCCTCGGTGATGCTGATCCTGGAGGCCCATCAGGCCAAAACCGACGCGGTTCTGTTGGCCGCGGTGATGGCCCAGCAATTCGTCTTGGCCCGCCATTACCTCGCGGCGCGGAGCGGCGGCCAACCGCCGGGCCTGGGCCTGGCCGTGGTATTCTGGCTGGCGATGGGAACCGGGGTCATGATCAAGGGTCCGATCGCACCACTGATCACACTCATGACCATCGCAGCTTTGGTCATCGCCGACCGGGATGCCCGCTGGCTCCGCCGCCTGGGATGGCTTTGGGGCTTGCCGCTCGCCTGCGCCCTGGCGCTCCCCTGGTACATCGCCATCGGCGACAGGACGGGCGGCGACGGCGACGGGTTTGTCATGACCGCCCTGACCACGGATCTGATCCCGAAGCTTCTGGGCGGGCAGGAAAGCCACGGCGCGCCGCCAGGCTATTACGCCTTGTTGATGATCTTCTTTTTCTGGCCCGGGTCCTTGTTCGCCTGGCCGGCCCTGGTTCGCGCCTGGCGGGCGCGGCAAGAAACCGCAATCCGTTTCTGCCTGGCCTGGATGCTGCCGGCCTGGCTGATGTTCGAATTGATCCCGACCAAACTGCCGCACTACGTCTTGCCGCTCTATCCGGCCCTGGCCCTGATGACCGCGGCGGCACTGGTGACGATCTTGAAACATGAACGCCCCTGGTTCGGCCGCAAGACATTGGTCGCCGCCATCGGGCTCTGGACCTTCATCGCCCTGACCCTGGGCGGCGCGGCGGCCTATCTGCCGATCCATTTCGGCGCCGAGGTCGATTGGCCGACGGCCCTGTTCGTCTTGCTGCCGATCGCCACCACCGCCGCCGTGATCCAGGCCATGCGGCGGCGCGCCGGGGTGAACCTCGTCGCCCGCTCGGTCATCGGCGGCGGCGCCCTGGTCATTCTGGTGATCGGGGTGATGATTACCGGATTTCAGCCTATGTGGGCGGGGCGGGACGCGGCCCGGGCGGTGCACGCCGCCTTTCCCGACGGCCCGCCGGGGATCACGGCCTCCGCCGGTTATTCGGAACCGTCGCTGGTGTTTCTTTTGGGCACGCGGACCAAGTTGACGGCCGGGCCGGGCGCCGCCGGACATGTGCTGTCGCAGGCCAATGCCGCCGCCATCGTCGAAAGCCGGCAACTGTCGGCCTTCAAGAAAGCACTCGGCGACCGCGCCGGTCAGGTACGGGAAATCGCACGGGCCGCCGGGGTCAATTATTCCAAGGGCGATGACATCGTCCTGCATGTCTTCGTCCGCCGCGACGGGCCGTGACCGGCCGGCCTGGCGGCGCCCGCCCGAGGCGCGGGCCAGAGGGCGGGAATTTTATCAATTTTTAAGGCCCATCCGGGATATAACGGGGCATGAGCGAACGACCGGCCTGGGACCTGAGCAGTCTGAAAGACGGGATCGCCGCCACCCGGCGCGGCCTTACCGTGGGCGCCCGGGGCGCGGCCCGGATCACCCGCGATCACCCCTATCTGGTGACCCTCGGCCTGACCACGGCGGTCTGCATTCCGCTGATGGCCTTCGTCGACGCGCCGCTTGCCCAGAACCTGAAAATTCACCTGTCGCCGGAAACCACCCGATTCTTCTCCAATGACATCGGCGCACTGGGCAAGCCGGAAGCCTATTTGGCGATCGCCGCCCTGGTCATCATCTTTACCATCGTGCGCGGCTATTTCGACACCACCGCAGTGCTGCGCGAGCGCCTCAAGCGGTTCCGCGACGCGGCGATCTTCTTCATCGCCTCGATCCTGCTGGCCGGCGTCGTCGTCAACGTTCTGAAACCGATCATCGGACGGGTGCGGCCGCGCGCCCTGTTCCAGGACGGCTTTTACGGCTTCGATATGTTTTCCGCCAATTGGGGCATGAACTCGTTCCCGTCGGGCCATACGCAGATGGCCTTTTCCTTGGCCGTGGCCCTCTGCCTGATCTATCCGCGATATGACGTGATCTATCTCGCCTTCGCCGTCGCCATCGGCGCGTCCCGCGTCTTCGGCACGGTGCATTTCCTATCGGACACCGTCATGGGAGCCTACATCGGCATCGCCGTGCCGCTACTGCTGAAGCAGTATTTCTACGACCCCCGGGGCATCAACATCCGGGTCTATTTCGACCGCGACAAGGCCCTGCCGCAACCGAACCGGCCGGCGCCCGAGGCGGAACCTGACACCATTGGCGGCCGCCGCCTGGACGCGCCGCCGCCAGACCCCGCCCCCCTCGACCTGCCGGAAGACGCCCGCAAGCATTAGGCTGAATCGACATTCATCGCATCCATAAGATGGCTGCTGCGAGATGGATGAAGCTTAGGAAGTGTATTGCGCGTCGGTCGAACCGTGTGGCGATAC
>JANQIJ010000031.1 GCA_028282185.1 Rhodospirillales bacterium | reverse complement strand
GTTGCAGCCCAACGCCGGCAGCCAGGGCGAATACGCCGGCCTGTTGACGATTCGCGCCTATCACGCCAGCCGCGGCGACGGCGGGCGCAATGTCTGCCTGATCCCGTCGTCGGCCCATGGCACCAACCCGGCCAGCGCGGTGATGGCGGGAATGAAGGTGGTCGTCGTCGCCTGCGACGCGGGCGGCAACATCGACGTCGACGACCTAACCGCGAAGGCAGGCGAACATGCGGACAGCCTGGCGGCGTTGATGGTCACCTATCCGTCGACCCATGGCGTGTTCGAGGAAGCGATCGAGGACATCTGCCGCATCGTCCACGACCACGGCGGCCAGGTCTATATGGACGGCGCCAACCTGCAGGCCATGGTCGGACTCTGCCGGCCGGGGCATTTCGGCCCGGATGTCGCCCATATGAACCTGCACAAGACGTTCTGTATCCCACATGGCGGCGGCGGCCCGGGGGTCGGGCCGATCGGTGTCGTCAAACACCTGGCGCCGTTCCTGCCGGGCAGCCCGGTGGTCCATGACATGGGCGGGGCCGACAGCGTCGGCGCCGTTGCCGCCGCGCCCTGGGGCTCGGCCAGCATTCTTCCGATCAGCTGGATGTACATCGCCATGATGGGCGGCCGGGGCCTGACCCGCGCGACCCAGGTGGCGATTCTCAGCGCCAATTACATCGCCCGCCGCCTGGCCGGGCATTACGACTGCCTGTACAAGGGCAAGCACGGTTACGTCGCCCATGAATGTATTTTGGACACCCGGCCCCTGAAGGACGCCCACGGGATCACCGTCGACGACATCGCCAAACGGTTGATCGACTACGGCTTCCACGCACCGACCATGTCCTGGCCGGTGGCCGGGACACTGATGGTCGAGCCGACGGAATCGGAACCCCTGGCGGAACTGGACCGGTTCTGCGACGCGATGATCGCCATCGCGGAAGAGGCCAAGAAGGTCGGCGCCGGTGACTGGCCGGCGGACGACAATCCGCTGGTCAACGCCCCGCATACGGTGCAACAGGTCACGGCCGACGACTGGCCCCATGGCTACAGCCGCGCCGAAGCCGCGTTCCCGGCGCCGAGCCTGAAACGCGACAAGTACTGGCCCCCCGTCGGCCGGGTCGACAACGTCTACGGCGACCGCAACGTGGTTTGCGCCTGCCCGCCGTTGGAAGCCTATGCCAAGGCCGCCGAATAAGCGGTTCGTCCGGGACTTTCGGCACATTTTTGGTCTTGCGCGGATACGTCGTCGCCATCGGTCCCGGATTGCCCGGGTGCGGCGCTAGATATCGTCGATGATGCCCTGGAACAGCTTCTCCCCGGCATCGCAGGGCGGCCGCTGGGGCAGGTTGACGGGATAACGCAGGCCGGCCGAGGCGAATGCCGACGGCACCTCGCGGCGCGGTCCCGGCAGATCGGCGATCTCGCGGATCAACTTGCGCTTGATGGCGCGGGCGAAGTCCTGGAACCCGTCGGCAACGACAATGAAGGCATTGGGCCCACCGATCACGCAGTCCTCGAAGTACCAGTCCAGATTGGGCAACTGCGGCGTGCCGAAGGGGCTCGGCCGACCGTTGACGATCGGCAGGCCGTTGATCGTCACGCCCCGCTTGACCGCCCGGTCACGGGCGAAGTTGACGAATTCGCCATGATTGTTGGCGCCGTCGCCGGAAATGTCGATCACCTGGCGGGACGCCCGGTAGGGGCTGGCGTCGAGCCGTTCCATGGCGAAATCAATGGCCCCTGAAATCGAAGTCCACAACGCCGAAACGAAAGACAGACGGCGCAGTTCATCGGCGAAGGCATGGGCCGCCTGGGCGCCGTCGATCAGCCGCCAACCGATGCCCAACCGCCAGTGCTGGTCGCCGGCCCATTCCACGTATGTCACGGCGATGCGACCGTGCTGACCGCCTTGGATGGCGCGAATCACCGCTTCGTTGCGAAACGCCTCGACGAAGCCGCGGCGCTGCAGTTCGGCCTCGTCCGCTTCGATGCTGCCCGAGACATCGACCGCCAGCACCAGTTCCAGATCGACCGCCATGGCGCGCGCCGGGGAAGTCCCGGAAAGGCACAACACGAAGACAGCGAGAACCGCGAACAGGCCAATGTCCAAGGGGGCGACGCAGCGGGTTATGGGATTTTTGCGCCACATCTCAATGGGCCTTTCGCGGGTCGTTGAGGATGTGGTTCAGTTCCTGCAGTTCGCGCAGCGTGCGTTTCTCGCCGGCCAGGCAATCGGCCTTCGGCCGGGGGGCGAACTGGACGGCGAGGCGCCTGGGCTGCGGCGTCCACCCGGACAGTTCGAGGAACATCTTGCGCCGGACGGCGCGGGCGAAATCGCCGAACCCGCGGGCGACGACGATGAACGCGCCCGGACCGCCGATCACACAATCGCGGTAGTAGATGTCCAAATCGGGCAACGGCTTCATGCCCTGCGGTCCGATCCGGCCGTTGATGATCGGCAGGCCGTTGATCGTGACCCCCGCCCGGATCGCCCGGCCGCGCGCCAGATCGACCGTGTCGCCGTTGTTGTTGACCCCGTCACCGGAAATATCGATGACCCGGCGGGTTCCGGCAAAGCGGTTGTCGTTCAGGTAGGCGAGGCTTTTGTCGATGACGCTTGAGATCGACGTCCAATGCCCCCGGAAATGACCGGCGCCGCGGACTTCGTCGGCGAATTGCCGGGCATCGTCCTCGTTGGCGATGACCGCCCAATCGGCGACCACCCGGTGACGGTCGAGGCCCGACCATTCCAGATACATCACCGCGACCCTGCCCAAGGGGCCGGATCGGATCGCGGCCATGATCTGCCGGTTGACCAAGGCCTCGGCGAAACCGTCCCGTTGCAGGCGCGATTCCTCCGCGTCGATGCTGCCCGAGACATCGACCGCCAGGACCAATTCCAGATCGACCGCCTCGGTCGCGGCCGGCGGTTGGCTGGCCCAAGCCAGGCGGGGCACCGGGAGCGCGGCCGCCAGGACAAGGGCGAAGCCGAAGGCACAGCATGGTGAGAACAAGCGGGCAAGCCATCCGATCATCGGTGAATGAAACACCCGTTTTCCCGCCATCGCAAAGGAATTGCGTTCCCCCTTCCCCATCGCCCGGGGCTACGCTATGTGATCGGGGGGTACATCGGGCCAAGGAAGATATGGAGGAAACATGCCCGCAAATGGGTTCAGCAACCTGAAGGCCGTGGTGTTCGACACCTTCGGCACGGTATCCGACTGGCGCGGCTCGATCACCCGCATGGGCGAGGCCCTGGCCCGCGACAAAGGCATCGACGGCGTCGATTGGGAGGCCTTCGCCCGGTCCTGGCGGGCGGGCTACCGCCCCGGCATGGCCAAGGTCATTTCCGGCGAGCGCGAATGGACGACGGTCGATGTCATCCATCGCGAACGGCTCGAGGAGATTCTGCCCCAGTTCGGCCTGGGCGATACCTTTACCGAGGACGAAAAAGCCGACATCAATCTGTTCTGGCACCGCCTCGACCCCTGGCCCGACAGCATTCCGGGGCTGATCCGGCTGAAGTCCAAGTACCTCATCTCGCCGCTGTCGAACGGCTCTCTGGTGCTTTTGGCAAGCATGGCCAAGCGTGCCGGCCTGCCCTGGGACTTCGTGTTCTCCTCGGACATGCCCAAGGCCTATAAACGCGACCCCAAGGTCTATCGCTCGGCCGTCGAACTGCTGGGGATTGAACCGCATCAATTGATGCTCGCCGCCGCCCATAACGACGATCTGGCGGCGGCCCGGACCGAAGGCCTGCGGACCGGTTACATCAACCGCCCGACCGAATACGGCGCCGACCAGGTCAAGGACTTCGAAGCCGAGGAGGGCTGGGACGTCATTACAGACAGCGTCGAGGGCTTGGCCGACCAGCTGGGCTGCTGACGGATCGGAGATCGCGTGACGCCGAACGACGATAAAACGGACCTGGACGATGTCGATCTGAAACGCCTGGTCGGCTATGACGACAAGGCGGAATACGAGCTCGACTTGAGGGGTTTGGACCGGCCGCATGCCGAGGAATCTGTGCGGCAGATGCTGGAACGCGGCCGTTTTCAGGCCGCGCGCTCGATCATCGTCCGCTTCGACCCGGCCGGGCCGGAAACCGGCGAAACCCTGTTCCAACCCATCGGCCGGCAATTGCTGGACGCTCGCAAGAAGGGCGTTCTTTCCAAGCTGTCGCCACTACCGCCCCATGCCGGCAGCGGCTTCTACGTGGTGACCCGTGGCAAAGACGATGCCCCTTGAACGGCCGATCGGTCGGGTGAATATTAAACGGAGCCGAACGTCGACCGTTTCGACACCCAAGGGCGGACCATCGGGCACCCCAGCATGATCGCATCTCGAATCTTCGTTGTCGGCAGCATCGCCGTCCTGACCCTCCTCACTGCGGGCGGATTGCTGTGGACCGGCCTGTCGCCAGGCGATGGCGCGGCCCGATTACAGCCCGACGACGCGACGGTCGTTGCCCGCGGAAAGGCCGTCTACGTCAGCCATTGCGCCGCTTGCCATGGCGCCAATCTGGAAGGCCAGGCCGACTGGCGGACGCCGCTGCCGTCGGGCCGTCTGCCGGCCCCGCCGCCATGTTGCGCGGCCATCCGTTCGACCGGGCCCGCAGACGTCATGGGATCGAACACCGTTTGACCAAGCCCAACCATCCTTGGACCAACGGCCAGGTCGAGCGGATGAACCGGACCATCAAGGAGGCGACCGTCAGACGCTATCACGACGACAGTCACGATCGGTTGCGCGCCCATCTCGGCGATGTCGTCACCGCCTACAATTTCGCCAAGCGCCTCATGACCCTCAAGGGACTGACCCCCTATGAATTCATCTGCAAAACCTGGACAACCGAGCCCCAAAGATTCAAACTCAACCCCATGCACAACACGCCGGGACTGAACACCTAGAGGACGGAATCGTCGTCCGCCGCGGGTTCCGCAGCCATGGTCGGCAGGCCTTCGTCCTCGGGACCGAACAGGCTTTCCATCAGGTCCATTTCCTTACGACGGCCGCGCCGGGTGTTGAGCTTTTTCTGCGCCCCCTGGGGCAGTTCGTTGAACATGAAGACGCCCTTGTCGACCAGAACCTCAACCAAGTCCTCGACCACGCGGACCAGGGCCAAATCGGATTCGACCCATTCGTCCAGGACCATGCCGGTCTGGGCGTTGTTGTGGATGAACTCTCCCAGGTCGGGGTCGTCCGGAGCAACGGCCTCCGAGCCCTCCACCGGGGTGTCGAACACTGCCCGGACGGTGCCTTCCTCATCGCGAACCACATAGGGCATGTGAGCCTCCCACCCTCGGATCGTTGTCACAGCGGCTTGGTGCCGGCGTCCCGGTCCATGTCCATTGCCTCAGTCTATAGGACAGGCGGGGCGCTGTGGAAGGGCCAGCCGTCCGGGCCGCCCGGGCGCGGCCCCCCGGACTTGACGGCGGCCGTGCTTTTTCGCACCCTGCAAGGGGCCATATTGTATACAAAGTCTGGGAGGGCTTCATGGACGCCACCGCGATCACCGTGACCCCCGTGGCCGGCGCGCTGGGCGCCTACGTTGCCGGGGTCGATCTCCGCGATCCGCTGAGCAATACCCAGTGGGACCGCATCCACCGGGCGTTCCTGGATCACCACGTTCTCCGCTTTCAGGCCCCGGGCCTGTCCCCCGGCGAACAGGAAGCCTTCGCCAGGCGGTTCGGCCCGATCGTACCCTATCCCTTCGGCGCGGGGATCGACGGCCATCCGGATGTCTTGGAAATCCGCAAAAGCCCGACGGACAAACGCAATTTCGGCGGGATCTGGCATTCCGACACCAGTTACCTTCCGGTGCCGCCGCTGGCCACCATGCTGATTGCCCGGGAAGTCCCGCCGGCCGGCGGCGACACCATGTTCCTCAACACCCACCTGGCCTATGACGGCCTGTCCGATGGCATGAAGGAAATGCTGGATGGGCTTCGAGCCTTCAATTCGTCGGACAAACGCTATCGCACGGGAAGCCGGGCGCAGCAACTGGCCGCCGACACCGGCACGGCCCTGAAGGAACCGGAGCCCGGTGTCGTCACCGAGGCCGTTCACCCGGTGGTCCGCCGACATCCGGAAACCGGGCACAAGTCGCTCTACGTCAACCGCGCCCATACCATTCATTTCGACGGCTGGACCGAGGAAGAGAGCAAGCCCCTGCTGGAATACCTGTTCCGCCATATCGAACGGCCGGAACATCAATGCCGTCTGGCCTGGGACGAGAGCACGCTGATCGTTTGGGACAACCGGTCGACCCAGCATTTCGCGATCGACGACTACGCCGGTGAAACCCGGGTCATGCATCGCGTGACGATCGCCGGCGACGTGCCTGCCTGACGGCGCCGCGGGCGCCGCCGGCACGACCGATGCGTCAACTCTCCGAACCCACCAGGTACCCGGCGAAGACCTCTCGCACTGCATGCACGGGCTGCGAAAAATTGCAGCAGGATACGAACATCTCGACGGTTTCACCATCGTTCGACAAGGGCA
>JANQIJ010000001.1 GCA_028282185.1 Rhodospirillales bacterium | reverse complement strand
GGCTGGCGAGCTGGAAGGGGATGTCCAGGTAGGGCAGGATACGGCCCTCGGCCATCAGCGGGATCACCCGGTCGACGTGCGGGTAGGGGTAGACATAATGCAGGCGAACCCAGACGCCCAATTCGCCGAGCCCGTCGCAGAGGTCGAGGAACCGCGTCTGATAGTCGCGTCCGCGCCAGGTATCCGCGGCATAATCCAGGTCCACCCCGTAGGCGCTGGTGTCCTGTGAGATCACCAGCAGTTCCTTGACCCCGGCTTCGGCCAGGCCCTCGGCCTCGGTCAGCACGTCGCCCACCGGTCGGCTGGCCAGGCGGCCGCGCAGGCTCGGGATGATGCAGAAGCTGCATTTGTTGTTGCAGCCTTCGGAAATCTTCAAATAGGCGTAATGCCGGGGGGTCAATTTCACGCCCTGCGGCGGCAGCAGGTCGACGAAGGGGTCATGCGCCGGGGGCAGGGCTTCATGCACCGCGGCCATCACGTTTTCGTATTGGTGCGGTCCGGTTATCGCCAAGACGTCCGGGTGGATTTCCCGTACCAGACCCGCTTCCGCGCCAAGACAGCCGGTGACCACAACCTTGCCGTTTTCGGCCAGGGCCTCGCCGATGGCGTCCAGGGACTCGTCCCGCGCGCTGTCGAGGAAGGCACAGGTATTGACGATCACCAGGTCGGCGCCGTCATAGCTTTCGACGAATTCGTAGCCCTCGGCCCGCATCCGGGTCATGATCCGCTCACTGTCGACCAGCGCCTTGGGGCAGCCGAGCGACACCATGCCGACTTTCGGCCCGGTTTGCGGCCCGGTTTTCGGCCGGGCGGCAGGGGTGGTCGGTCGGTCGCCGTCCGATTGGGATGAGGGGGTCGCGGGGCTCATGGCTCCCCATATAGCCCCTAAGTGGCGCTTTCCCAATGCGGAAAACCGGGTTTCCCTGGCTTCGCGGTTGGTTCTAGACTATTGACTTCCATCAAGGACGGGCGGTCCCCCCTTCGCCAGACTTCGGGGACAGGAGGACCCAAAGCATGGTGCAGATCGTGAGAGGACCCGGTCCGAGGGGCCGCGGAAGCGTCGGAATGAACTACGAACAAGTATTCAAGGATGCCGTTGACGCGGTGAAATCCGAGGGGCGCTACCGTGTCTTTGCCCACTTGGAGCGGCAATCCGGCAACTTCCCCCATGCCACCCGGCACCACGACGACGGCTCGCGATCGCCCGTCGTGGTTTGGTGCTCTAACGACTACCTTGGCCAGGCCCAAAACAAGGACGTGCTCGGCGCCTTTACCGAGGCCGCGGACCGCATGGGCGTGGGCTCCGGCGGCACGCGCAACATTTCCGGCACCACCTACCTGCATGTCGAACTCGAAAAAGAACTGGCCGACCTGCATTGCAAGGAAGCGGCCCTGCTGTTTACCTCCGGCTATGTGTCCAACGACGCTGGCATCTCGACCATCGCCCGCTTGATGCCGGATTGCGTCATTCTGTCCGATGCGTTGAACCATGCCTCGATGATCGCCGGGATCCGCCATTCCGGTTGCGAGAAGATCATCTACCGTCATTGCGACGCCGATCACCTGGAGAAAATTCTAAAAACCCTGCCGCTTGGCCGGCCCAAACTGATCGCCACGGAAAGCGTCTATTCCATGGACGGCGACGTTGCGCCTTTGGAGAAGATTTGCGATCTGGCCGACAGGTACAACGCCATGACTTACCTGGACGAAGTCCATGCCGTCGGCCTGTATGGCGAAGGCGGCGGCGGGATTTCCGAGCGTGACGGCGTGGCCGAGCGGTTCACCGTGATCGAGGGCACCCTGGCCAAGGCCTTCGGCCTCATGGGCGGGTATATCGCGGCCTCGCAGGCGCTGGTCGATGCCGTGCGCTGCACGGCGCCGGGCTTCATCTTCACCACCACACTGCCGCCACCCCTGGTCGCCGGCGCGTTGAATTCGATCCGCCACGTGCGGGCGACCAATGAACTGCGCCTCAAGCACCAGGAGCGGGCCCAGCGGCTTAAGGATCTGTTGGTCGAAGCCGGCCTGCCGGTGATGCCTTCCGTGACCCATATCGTGCCGTTGATGGTCGGCGATCCGGTCCGCTGCAAACAGGCGACGGACATGTTGCTGGATGAATACGGCATCTATATCCAGCCGATCAATTACCCGACCGTGCCGAAAGGTACCGAGCGCCTGCGGATCACGCCGTCGCCGTTCCACGACGATGCGGTGATGGACGATCTGGTCGCCGCGTTGAAGGATGTCTGGATGCGCCTGCAACTGCAAAAGGCCGCTTGACGCTTCAACGCGATTGAGATCATTAAACCCCCTACCGTTATCGGCAGGGGATTTTCTCATGCGTTTGCAACTCGCCACCTGGCCCGAGGTCGAGGACTATCTCAAGACCTCCACGGGGATCGTCATTCCCATCGGATCGACAGAGCAGCACGGTCCCACGGGGTTCATCGGCACGGACGCGCTTTGCCCGGAAATCCTGGCCCGCGGGCTGTCGGAAAAGACCGGCGTCATGGTCGCGCCGACGCTGGCCATCGGCATGGCCCAACATCACCTGGGGTTCGCCGGTTCGGTGACGCTCCGGCCGACGACCTTGATCGCCGTCGTCCAGGATGTGGTCAATTCCCTGGCCAAGCACGGATTCACGAGGTTCTTTTTCTTGAACGGC
>JANQIJ010000406.1 GCA_028282185.1 Rhodospirillales bacterium | reverse complement strand
CCGGGCCAAGCTTTCGAGTACACAAGTGGCACGCCGCTGGCGACGCCGTCTGGCATGATGCTCGGCAGTTATGAAATGGAAGCCGCCAACGGGGAGTTTTTCGACGTGACGGTGCCGGCCTTTTCCCTGGACAGTCCCCACGAACAGATCAACCTGAATTGAGGCGCCTCGCCCGCAAATCCCTATCGCCCGCAACAAAGACACGACTGGAACCAACGTGAGCGCGAACAAACACCTAAGCCTGGCCACCGGCCGCCGGGCCCCCGACGATCTTCCCAGCCAGGCGGAGGCCGAGGACGCCGTCCGTACATTGATCCGCTGGGCCGGCGACGACCCTTCGCGCGAAGGCCTGGTCGACACACCAACCCGCGTGGTCAAGGCTTATCGTGAGTTCTTCGCCGGGTACGAAGCCGACCCCGTGGAAATCCTGCAGCGGACCTTCGAAGAAACGGACGGCTACGACGAAATCGTCCTGCTGAAGGACATTCGCCTGGAATCCCATTGTGAGCACCACATGGTGCCGATCATCGGCGTCGCCCATGTCGCCTACCTGCCGCATCGTCGCGTCGTCGGCATCTCGAAACTGGCCCGGGTTGTCGAAGCCTATGCCAAACGCCTGCAAATCCAAGAGAAATTGACGGCCCAGGTGGCCAACACCATCAATGAGGTGCTCGAACCCAAGGGCGTCGCCGTGGTCGTCGAGGCGGCTCACCAATGCATGACCACGCGCGGCGTCAGTAAGCCGGGCGTGACCATGGTGACGTCCCGCATGCTGGGCGCGTTCCGCGACGACCCGACGACGCGCCGCGAATTCCTCGCCATGATTGGCAGTTAGGCGCGCCCCGCCGGTCCCGTCCGAGACCATCCGCAAACCAAATCGTTGCCGGCTGATCCTCTGGTTCGATCGCCCGGCCACCCTTGCCCGGCCGATCGCGGCGAACCCGTTTCTGTTTGACCGGCGCCGACGCTAAGGCAATCTTTACCGGTCTGGCGCTAGGAGTTCAGCCTGAAAGGCCCCCGACCGCGGGTGGACGGGGCGCCGCGTCGACGGGGGAGCCGCATGGATTTCCGACCCATCCTGATGATTGTCGGATCGCTGTTGGCGACCTTGGCCCTGGTCATGTGCGTGCCGGCCTTGGTCGATGCCGTTCACGGAAATCCCGACTGGCAGGTCTTTGCCGCTTCGGCCGGAGTGACGCTGTTCCTGGGCGTCGCCATGGCGCTGACGGCGACCACGGGCGTGCGCAACCTAACGATCCGCCAGGCCTTCCTCATGACGACCCTAAGCTGGGTCGCGCTAACGATCTTTGCCTCGTTCCCGTTCATGTTTTCGGAACGGGCGCTGAGCTTCACGGACGCGTTCTTCGAAGCCATGTCGGGTCTGACGACGACGGGATCGACGGTGCTGACCGAGCTCGACACCCTGCCGCCCGGCATTCTGCTGTGGCGTGCGCTTTTGCAGTGGCTTGGCGGGATCGGCATCATCGTCATGGCGATTGCCATCCTGCCGATGCTGAAGGTCGGCGGCATGCAGTTGTTCCGCATGGAAAGCTCGGACCAGTCTTCGGAAAAGGCGATGCCGCGCGCGGCGCAGATCGCCAGCACCATCGGCGTCATCTATCTGGTTTTGACGATGATCTGGTCCGGCGCGTTCTGGCTGGCCGGGATGGACGGCTTTGACGCCGTCACCCACGCCATGACGACCATCGCCACCGGCGGGTTCTCGACCCACGATTCCTCCATCGGCTATTTCGACAGCGTGGCCGTGGATTACGTCGCCTCGGCCGGGATGATCGTTGGCGCCTTGCCGTTCATCCTTTACGTGAAGATGCTGCAGGGCCATTTCATGGCCCTACCGCGCGACCCGCAGGTCCAGTGGTTCCTGTCAACCGTCGCGGCAGTGACCCTGGTGACCGCCGCCTGGCTGTGGCTCGACCTGGGCGAGGCCCCGGCGGAAGCGCTGCGCCTGGCGACGTTCAATGTCGTGTCGATCATCACCGGCACGGGCTATGCCACGGACGACTACTCACTTTGGGGGCACTTCGCGTTGCCGATCTTCTTCTTCATCATGTTCATCGGCGGCTGTGCCGGCTCGACGACCTGCGGCATCAAGGTGTTCCGGTTTCAGATTCTATATGCCGCATGTTCGACGCAACTGCGCCACCTGTTGCACCCGCACGGCGTGTTCATTCCGCATTACAACAAGCAACCGATTTCAGACGAAGTGATCATTTCCGTGCTCAGCTTTTTCTTCGTCTGGTTCCTCGGCTTCACCGTCTTGGCACTGGGGCTTGGCTTCCTTGGATTGGATTTCGTCACCGCCTTTTCCTCGGCGGCGACGGCGATCGCCAACGTCGGCCCGGCGTTGGGCGAGACCGGTCCGGCCTCGACCTTCCAGCACCTGCCGGACAGCGCCAAATGGCTGATGTCCATCGGCATGCTGTTGGGCCGGCTGGAGCTGTTCACGGTGATCGTCCTGTTCACGCGAGCCTTCTGGCGCAACTGACGCCGATGGCATATCTTGCGGCGGGAACACGTCGCCCGGCGTCGGTCGCGCTCGGCGACGAGACGTTTGGCGAAAATCCGGGAAACTGACCGGCATGATGAACGCAAACCCGCACGGCAAGACGGTCGTCACCGGGGGCCTGTTGGCCGCCGGGGTCTGCGCGCTCGACCTGGCGACGCCACCCGAAGCCGACCTGGTCGCCGCCGCGCATTTGGCGATCATCCATTTCGTGGGTCGGCGGGACAGCAATGCGGCGAGATGGGCCGTCGCCGGCATCGCCGTTGCCGCCGTTCTCGCCGGCGCGGTCGTCGGCACGAACGGGCCCGCGACAGCGGCGTCTCACTTGTCCCGTCTTCTCTTGATCGGCCTGATCATCTGCCTGGCCTGGATTTCGGGAAGGCCGCAGCCCGCCGGCGGCGGCAGCGGCGGCGGCGGCGGCAGCGGCGGCGGCGGCGGCAGCGGCGGAGATGAGGTCTTGCTCAACTCGATCATCGACAACATGCCCGTTGGCTTCGTCATCAAGAACCGTGACGGCGTCGTCCTCCGCGTCAATCGGACCTTCAACCAATGGTATGGAATGGGCGAGTCCGATGTTGCCGGAAAAACCACCGAATCAATCCACTTGCAGGATTCACTGGACATCCACGCGGCGACGGACGCTCAGGAAAAGCAGGTTCTTGCAACCGGCGCCACACCGAGCCGGCTGGTCGATCGTCGCTTTGCAGACGGCACAATGCATACCCTGCAGATCAACAAGTTCCCGATCTACGACACCGACGGCAACATCGTTCAGATCGGTTCGGTCAGCGTCGATCTGACGGAGCAGATCGCCAACCAAAGAGCCCTGGAAATTCAACAGAACCTGTTGCGCTCGATCATCGAGAACGTACCGGTCGGGCTGCTCATCAAGGATGCCAACCATATCGTTGAGACCGCCAATACGACCTACCTGGACTGGTACGGCCACAGCCCCGAAACCATGACGGGGCGCCGGTCCCATGAGGTCGACGGCTTCCAAACGACAGAAGACGCGGCGGCGATGTACGCCCAGGAACGCGAGGTTCTGGCGACCGGCGTGACTTTGGAACGGAAACTTCAGCGACCGTTCGCCGATGGCAAACTGCATACCATTCAAGTCACCAAGTTCCCGATCTATGACCCCTTGGGAAGCATCATCAAGGTCGGGTCGGTCACCGTTGATCTGAGCGAACAGGTCGAGGCCCGACAGGCGCTGGAAACCCACGAGCAATTGTTGGAGTCGATCATCCAAGACCTTCCCTTGGGCCTTGCCGTGAAGGATCACGAAGGCCGCCTGCTGTTGGTCAACAAAACCAACTTGCGCTGGTACGACCGGACCGCGGCGGAAGTGCTTGGCACGACGTTTGCGCATACGCTCGGCCGGGACGCGGAGGAAGACGCCATCGTTCAAGCCCAAGAACGCCAAGTCATGGCAACCGGCAAGATGGTTTCCCGGGAAACCCATCGGACGCTTGCCGACGGCATCGAACACCACCTGTTGATCTCCAAGTATCCGGTCCGGGACAAAGACGGCCATATCACAGGCACGGTTTCGGTTAGCCTCGATCTCACGGACCAGACAAACGCACAACGGGCGAAGGAAGAAAGCGAAGCCCGCTTTCGCGACTTCGCCGAGGTGTCCGCCGACTGGCTTTGGGAGATGGATAAGAACCTGCGGTTCAGCTATTTCTCCGAGCGCTCTCGGTCGATCACCGGTTTCGAACCGCAGTTCTACATCGGCAAGACGCACCGGGAAATCGCCAGCGAATCGACGCATCTGGAAAAGTGGCTGAGCCACCTGGAGGATTTGGAGAACCATCGCCCGTTCCGGGACTTCGAATACCAATTGACGCCGCCCGACGGCCACCCCTTGACCGTGCGGATCAGCGGCAAACCGGTGTTTGACGCCGACGGCAATTTCACGGGATACCGAGGCACGGGTAGCGACGTCACGGCGCAACGCCAGGCCCAGGAAGCCCGCGACCATGCCTTGATGACCGCGGAAAAGGCGAACCAGGCGAAGTCGGAATTCCTTGCCACCATGAGCCACGAACTGCGCACGCCGTTGAACGCCATTATCGGGTTTTCCGATATCCTGGCGAACCAAAGGCTGGGTGCGAAAAACAACGAAAAGTACGTCGAGTACGCGAAAGACATTAACGCCAGCGCCGCGCATCTCTTAGCCTTGGTCAACGACCTTCTCGACGTGTCCGCTATCGAGGCGGGTCGCGTGTCACTCGAAAAGGAAGACATCGTCGTCCAGGATCTCTTGAAGGACTGTGCCAACAACGTCGCCGAAGCCGCCGAAGCCAAGGACATCCGACTGGTCTATCAAGCGGCCGAGAACCTCGCCCCGCTTCACGCCGACCGGCGGGCCGTGAAGCAAATCATCCTCAACCTGCTGAGCAACGCGGTCAAGTTCACGCCCCGTGGTGGTCGGGTTACCTTGACCGCCCTGCTCGACGATGACCATCACGTGATCAGCATCGCCGATACCGGCACCGGAATTCCCGCAGATCAATTGAATGACGTGCTCAATCCCTTCACCCAAGGTCGGAGCAACCCCTACACCGCGGAAGACGGCTGGGGCCTGGGCTTGTCGATCACCCATTCCTTGGTCGAACTACATGGCGGCCGCCTGGAAATCAACAGCCAGATCGGCGACGGCACGACCGTCCATGTCTTCCTGCCCAAGTGCGTGTAACTCGCGCTGGCCCCGGATGCGGCCATCCGAGACCACCCGGCGCACAAGAGCGACAAGCAAGGCCGGCGAAAACGCCGGCCGCTAGCGGATCCAGGCCGCCAGGAAACGCCGAACGTTGGCTTCCATCTGCCGATCAAAATCCTGCAACGCCGCTTCCATCATCTCGAACCATGCCTCCTGCAGGTCATTGAGACTGGCGTTTTCGGGCATCGTCTGCGAGCGTGTCGCACGGCCGCCGGCATGACCAAGCCGCTGTCCGGCGGCATCAATCAGCTCCAATGTGGCCTTCAATTCCAGATCGTAGCGATGGGATTGGTCCGTCGTGAAGGCGCCCCTGATCCCCTGGGTCCGGGCAAGGGGCGTTTCGATCATCCGGGCCTGTTCGATGGTCAAACGCGCCTGTACGGGCGCGCTGCTGTCCGTCGCGCGCAAGCGGTCCCGCGCCCAAATCGACAGCGCCGCGGCCGGGGTCGTCGTCATGCGGTGATCAACATGGGGCGCGGCCAATGGGGCGGCATAGGCGGTCACGGTTTCCACCCCGGCCACCGCCATGGAAATTGGCGGCGCATGCTGGAACGTGATCTGCGGCAAGGACAGGCTTGGGTCCGGCGTCTCGCAGGCCGTCAGTCCCAGGGCCGCAACCATTGCCAATGCGCATATCCGAACACTGAGCTTCATGGGGCACCTTCTCTTTGTCTTTGGGACGAACCGGCCGTCCGTCCGGCCTGATCTCTATTCGCCGCGTTGCAAACGTTCTGGCCACGGGACGTTTTCACTCCGCGTAAAGCGCCGCGACCTGATCCTCGTCAAAAAGATATTCCTTGCGGCAGAACTCGCAAGTGACGTTTACGGTTCCGTTCTCCGCCATATCCTCGACCTCGACCCGGGGAAACGACGCCAACGTGCGCTCGACCCGCTCACGGGTGCAGCGACAGGACTGGAACAGCGGCCTGCCGGCGGTCACCCGGATTCCATCTTGATGGTACAGGCGATACAATAGACGGTCGGTCGCCAGAGCCGGGTCGAGCAATTCCGACGCGGTCAAACTGCTCATCAGGATGACTGCCCGGCGCCAGGCCTCCGCCGCGTCTTCCTCGCTCTGTTCGGGGGAAAAGGGCAACCGTTGAATCATCAATGCCCCGGCGGCGGCAGGTCCATCGCCGCGGGCGGCCAGCATGATCGCCGTTTCCAGTTGCTCCGATTGACGGAAATAGGCATGGGCGCAATCGGCCATGGTGGCGCCGGTCAATTCCGTGATGCCCTGATAGCGCTCGGTCTGCGGTCCTTGATCGACAGTGAACGCCATATGTCCCGATCCCAAAAGCGCCGGCACGGGCGCGCCCGCGCCTGGGTCATCAGCCAAGCGACCCGCGTCGATCCGGGCATAAGCCCGGATTCCGCCGGCCGAGGTGACGTCCGCCATCATCAGTCCGGCCGGACCGTCTCCTTGCATTTGCAAGGTGAACACGCCGTCGTACTTGAGTGCGCTGGCCAAGGCCGCGGCCAGGGCGACCGTCTGGCCGAGAAGGTCGCGTACCGGCGACGGATAGTCATGCGCATCGATGACCGCGGCCAAGGCCGGGCCCAGACGAACCACCCGACCGCTGACGCCGAGCGCTTCGACCTGAAAGGGTTGGACGTGATCGTCCAAATGCGGCGCAACGTCGTCCATGGTTATCCGATGTCCACGGTCATCCCGGGGTCCCGTTCTGGGTTCGATAATAATAGGTATGCGCGGGTTGGAAACCGACCTTGTGATAAAGCGCCAGGGCCGGCCCGTTGTCGACTTCCACTTGTAGAAACGCGCCCCCGGTTTCGCCGCGTTGGCCGGTCGCCGCCCATTTGGCGAGCGCACTCAGGACCCTCAAGGCGAGACCCCGGTTGCGGAACCCACGCCGGGTCGCCATGCAGAGGATCAACGTCCAAGACCCCGACAGCACCGCCGCGCCGACGGCCGCGGGTTCCATCCCCGCATCGACAACGGCATAGGCACGGGGCTTCGGTAGGCCTTCCGCCAGGCGACAGCGGAGCCCCCGTTCCCGGCCCTCGGCCAGACCCTCGCCGAACACCCGGAACCAGGCACGGGACGGTCCGCTGAACAACCGCACCGGTGGGCCGTAGCGCGCCGCCGGGGGCGCCGCTTCGAACAACCTGCTCAAAGGCGCCTGCATGACCAGCGACCGCCCCTCAATCCCGTATCCGCGCCGTTCCAAGGCGGCGTCCAGGCCGCCCGGGCGAACGCCGCCTGAGATTTGAAACCGGCAGGGCAGATCTCGTTGGCGGTAATAGGCCTCGGCTGCGTCGATCCGCGCCTCTAGGGGCGTCTCGCCGGTTTCGGACAAGGCCAGCACGGAATTTGCGCGCCGGCTGGCCCCCTCGGCGAAGCGCAGGCGCCAGCCCTCCAGATCGGCTTCTTGAAACGCGGGCCAGCAATCCGCGGCGCGACGTTCCAGGTCGCGGATGCCGTCTTCGTCAAACACGACACGCTCTAGAATGCGCCCAGGCACCAGGCAAGGATGCCTTTCTGCGCGTGCAATCGGTTCTCGGCCTCGTCCCAGACCACCGATTGCGGGCCATCCATGACTTCGTCCGTGACCTCTTCCCCCCGGTGCGCCGGCAGGCAATGCATAAACAGGGCATCGGGCGCGGCCAGGGACATCAAGTCCGCGTCGACGCGATAAGGCAAGAGCATGTTGTGCCGGTTGGCCACGTTCTTGTCGCCCATGGAAACCCAGGTGTCGGTAACCACGAGATCGGCTCCGCTGACCGCCCGCCGGGCGTCTTCGATGACATCGACCCTGGCACCCTGACCCCGCGCCCAGTCGATCGCCGCCGGCGACGGCGTCAGGCCATCCGGGCAGGCCAAGCGCAGGTGATAGCCGAAACGGGCCGCGCCGTGGACCCAAGACCGGGCCACGTTGTTGCCGTCGCCGGCCCAGGCCACGGTCCGGTCGGTGATGGCGCCGCGGTGTTCTTCGTAGGTCATCACGTCGGCCATGATCTGGCAGGGGTGGGAGGTGTCGGTCAGGCCGTTGATCACCGGCACCGCGGCGTGTTCCGCCAGTTCGCGCAGCTTCTCAGGGTCGTCCGTGCGGATCATGATGACGTCGCAATAGCGTGACAGCACGCGCGCCGTATCGGCCACCGTTTCGCCGCGGCCGAGCTGCGATTCCGAACCGGACAAGACGACCGCTTGGCCACCCAGTTGCTGAATAGCGACTTCGAACGAAACCCGCGTGCGGGTCGACGGCTTCTCAAAGATCATCACCAGGGTCTTGCCCGAAAGCGGCTGGATCGCCGCGTCCGAAGCCCCGGTGCCATTGCCGCCGCGCGCCTTAAGGCTCGCCTTCATGGCGGCGGCGTGATCGAGGATCCGGCGCAAGGTCTCCTGATCGACTCGATCCAGGTCAAGGAAATGACGCGGTTCGCTCATATCGTCCCTCCCCCGGCCGTCGGCGCCGCGTCCCGGGCAATTTCCCGGCAGCTTCGGTCCAGCGCCGCGACGGCCTCGTCGATGTGGCTTTCCTCGATGATCAACGGTGGCAACATCCGGACCACGTTCTCCCCCGCCGGCACGGTCAAGACCCCGTGCTCCATCATCTTGCCGACCAACCGGCCGTTCTCGACGCCATCGACACAACGCATGCCGACCATCAGCCCCTGGCCGCGAACGTCCGCCAAGACCGCCGGATGGTTGCCGACGACATCGGCCAGGCAGCTCCAAAGCAGGCGGGCCATGTCCTTGACCTGATCGAGGAAGCCCGGCTCCAACACCGTTCCCAACGTGGCGCCGACCGCCGCCATGGCCAGGGGATTGCCGCCGAAGGTCGAGCCATGGGTGCCGGCGATCATCGGCGCCGCCGCGGCCTCGGTCGCCAGCACGGCACCGACCGGAAACCCGCCGCCCAGGCCCTTGGCCGTGGCCAGGATGTCCGGCGTGATACCGGACCATTCATGGGCATAAAGCCTGCCGGTCCGGCCGTTGCCGGTTTGCACTTCGTCGAGGACCATCAGCAAACCGAATTCGTCGCAAATCTCGCGCACGCCCTTGAGGAACCCCGGTGAGGCCGCACGGATACCGCCTTCGCCCTGAACCGGTTCGACCAAAATCGCCGCCGTGCCGTCGGTGACGGCGGCGCGCAAGGCGTTCAGATTGTCGAACGGCACGTGATCAAATCCTTCCGGCAGGGGCCCGAAGCCGACGCGGTGGGCTTCGTTCGATCCGGCCGCCAGGTCGGTCAGCGAACGGCCGTGGAACGAGCCTTCGCAGGACAGGATGCGGAATCGCTCGGGCCGGCCCCCGTCGTGATGATGGCGCCGGGCCATCTTGATCGCCGTTTCCACCGCTTCGGCGCCGGAATTGTTGAAGAACACGGTATCGGCGAAGGTACGGGCAACCAACAGGTCGGCGACCTTCTCCTGGCCGGCGATGCGGTAGAGGTTCGACGCGTGCCACAGCCGGCCCGCCTGGTCACGCAACGCCGCGACCAAGCGGGGGTGACAATGGCCCAGACCGTTGACGGCGATGCCCGCCCCCATGTCGAGGAAACGTCGGCCGTCATCCGCCCAGATGTACATGCCTTCGCCCCGGATCAGGGCGAAGTCAGTCCGCGCGTAATTGGGCATGACGGCGGTGATCATTTCGCTCTCCTCTGGCCTGCGGCTTCTCAGGCGAAGCCGGGTGAATAAAAAAAGCCCCTGAAACCAAGGGGCTTCGGGTATTTCATAAGGAAAGCCGCGAAGTATCCTTATCCGGCGGGGAGTTGTCAATCTTCCCGGGGTGACGATTTGCGGTCGCCTGCCTTTGGGACCGGGCGGGACACAACGGCGGCGTTTACGCCTTCAGCTTGTAGCCCGTCTTGAACATCCAGGTGCACAGCCCCCAAAGGAACAGATTGATCGCCGCCATGACGATCAGGCCCGCGCCCAGGTGACCGTCCGCATGGCCCAGATAGCCGTATCGGATGCCGTCGATCATGTAGAAGAACGGGTTCAAATGGGCCGCGACCTGCGCGGTTTCGGGCAGGCGCTGGATCGAATAGAAGGTCCCGGACAGGAACGACAGAGGCGTGATCACGAAGTTGGTCACGGCGGCGATGTGGTCGAATTTTTCCGACCAGATACCCCCGGCAAGACCAAGGAGCGACAACATCAACGAGCCCATGACCGCGTGATAAAGAACGAAAGCCAGACTGTGGACCCCAAGGTCGAGGATCAGCGCCATGGCCAGCCAGACCACGCCGGCGACGGCGATGCCCCGGGTCATGCCGCCCATGGCGAAGCCGAACACCAACTCATGAGCGTTCAGGGGCGGCATCAGGCTGTCGACGATGTTGCCCTGGATCTTCGAAATGATCACCGAACTGGAGGTATTGGCGAAAGCGTTCTGAGCGATCGCCATCATGATCAGGCCGGGCGCCAGGAAGGTCGTGAACGGCAGACCGGCGACCTGCCGGTCCTCGCCGCCGAGCGCCAATGCGAAGACCGCCAGGAACAGCAGGGTCGTCACCAGGGGCGCGATCAAGGTCTGGCTATAGACCTTTACGAAGCGCCGGACTTCGCGCAGATAAAGCGTCCACAGGCCGATCCAATTGACCGCGCCCATGGGTCTGGGCCCGCTGGCCTGAGCCCAGGTTGCGCCGTCATCCGTCGTCGGGACGTCCGCCGTCATCGCGGTCGTCGGCGTCGCCGCGCCGTCGATCGGCCCGGATTTGGATGGCTGGTCAGTCATGACCCCGCTGCTTATAAGGAACGGCCATGACCTGTCCAGACGAATTCGATACGCCGCGCGCCGCCAAGACGGCGAAGGGCCATGGGGCGAAACGGCGGCGCGGCCCGCGCAAGGCAACGAAGAACGGCCTTGAGAACGCGGCGCTGCATTATCTCGGCCGCTTCGCCTCCTCGGCGGAAAACCTGCGCCGGGTGC
>JANQIJ010000381.1 GCA_028282185.1 Rhodospirillales bacterium | reverse complement strand
ATATCGGCAATCGCTTCGGCCGTATGCGGCTTCGGCGGCGTTGCCGAGGCGCCCAGGCCCGGCGTATCCGCCGCATAAACGGCAAACTGGCCGGCGAGCGCCGGGATCGCGCGGAACCAATGGGTCCAGGATCCCCAACCGCCATGGAACAGGACCAACGGCTGGCCGCGCCCCCAACGGTGCCAGACCATCGGTCCATCCGGCCCCGGGGTTTCCAAACGCTCGCCCTGATCCGCGAGCGCCTTGACCTGGGCGGCACAGGCGGCGTGATCGATGGTCATGCCGGGTGACGCCTCAGTCCGTGGAAAAATGGATGTAGCCCCGCTCCAGGGCGTGGGTCAGTTCCTCGAAGGCGCGTCGGGCCTCGGCATAGACGTCGTGGTACTTGCGCAGGTTCGAGACTTCCGCGTCGGATGGGGGGGCGCCGTCGCCGATGTTCGATATGTTGAACGCGGCCTGCAGATAGCGCCCCCTGAGATGCGCCACGGCGCGGGCGAAATTGACCACGGTCTCTTCCGTGATGTCGGGAATCATCGGCCCGATGATTTCCCGATTGGCTTCCGATATCAGCATTTCCGCGCGGCGCAGGAACAATTGCTGGCGCCGCAAGTCTTCTTCGTAGGTGCTCATGCCGCTCTCCGTGTTTGGGGCTGCGCTCAGGCGCCTCGCCGGTCGCACTTATACGCGAAAAAACGGATCCTAGGCCAGGGCCGACCATTCGTCGACATGGACGGCGCCCGGCATCTGACCGCGCCGGTCGGTCCAGGGAAAGGGCCGCGCCCGGCGGCGCCGGTCCGGGCCGAAATAGCTGGCGGCGCGGACGAAGCGGTCCTGGCGTTGGACCGCGGCGCGGATGCGGCCATAGAGTCCCGGGACGGTGAACGGCCTGGCCAGGAAGTCCGTCGTGCCTCGGTCCCGCGCCTTGTGCACCTGGTGCAGTTCGGTGAAGGCGCTGACCAGGATAAACGGCACGTAGGGATCGGGGCTGCCCGGATGATTGCGGATCAGGCGCAACAGTTCCAAGGTGTCGAGCCCGGGGGCCCAGTCGCTCAACACGATATCCGCGGGATTGTCGCGAAAGGCATGGAACGCGGCGCGGACGTCACCCGTCATGCGCAGGTATCGCACGCCCAGGACTTTCAGGACCCGGGCCAGGGCCTGCTGCATCAGGGGGTTCTTTTCGATGATCAGGAAGTCCAGACGCCCCAGGTTCAGCCCCGCATTTTCCGACCGGCTCTGCGGGCGCAGGCCGGGGGACGCGGGCAGGGCGCCGGAAGGAGTGGCGCGGTACATAGGGTTCTCCCATGGCTGGTCGATTTGCGGCCTTCTGGCCGGTGAACACCCGACCGGGTCGGGATAGGAGAATGTTAACCATCAAGGGTGAATCAAAGGTTGACGCCCGACCCACTCCCAAAGCGTCAAGCCCTCCGGGCGGTGCCTTTTCCCGACGGTCAAGAGCGAACCGCGACGCGGGGAACACGCCGCGGTTCTCGAGGAGCGTTTCTTTGGGAACCGAGAGTTAGGCGCCGGCATGCGTCCCGGGACCACCATCAAACGGGCGCCGGGCCGCCTGTCGGTCGATTGGCGGCGGTCGATTGCCGTCAGTCGGTGGGATGCGGGCCATCAAGCGGATGCTCGCGGTCGCCGGGCAGCATCCTGGTCAATGTCGGTCCGGGGATTAATCCTGCTGTCATGGTATGTCTCATCTGTCTTCTCCTGATGAACGATCTACCGGTGCCCTGATCCGCCGTTCATGGAGCCATTGATGGACCCATGGGCAGGGTCGGACGTAACTGCCTTCTGGCAGGATCACAACAATACCATAACATAACCTTAATATTAAGAATTTTCTTAGCGCATGTGCGCTGTTTTCGTAATTAAATTACGCTAGGCGTCGGGTCGTCTTAAACAGCGGGCCGAATTCCCGGGTTTCCCGGAAACTGGGGGGCAGGGCCACGCCGCCATCGACGCCCAGCCACAGGCGCAGCATATGCCGGCGTTCGGCGCCTTCGGCGCCGCCGTCGTCGCGGAACGCGGTCCGTGCGTGCAGCACCGTGAAGTTGTTGGTCAGGCCCAGATCGCCCGGCTGCATCTCGAACGACAGATGCAGGGCGGGATCGTCGCAGAGCGTGTCCATAAGGTCGAGGGCCTCGGTCTGGGCCGTGGTGAGGCGCGGAATTTCCGGTGCGCGCTGCGCCAGGTCGATGTAATGCCGTTTGTGCAGCACGAACCAGCGGCCGCCGTGATGTTGATAGATCGGCAGGGCCTGGAACCATGGCCGACCCGGCAATTGCTGGCCGCGGGCGTCGAAATGGAACGGTTCGGTCAGGACCCGGGCCAAATCCGGCCGCCGGGCGCGGATTTCGTTGAACAGCTGATGGGCGCTGATCGCAAGCGAGCGGCCGCCGTTCGGCGCCTGGCGACGGCACAACAGAGCGACCATGTCGGCGCCGTCGTTGTGGAACGGCTGTGCCTGGTTGGTCTGATAGACGCGGATATCGTCATCCCGGTCGTACTTCACCCCCGTATCGCGAACGTCGTGGATCAATGTCCCCCGGCCGTCCTGTTTCTGCGGAATGCCCAGGTGCTGTCCGAGACCCCAAAGCAGGCGGCGGGCGTCGTCTTCCGACAGGTCGTCGAAGCCCGTGCGCAGGACGACGAAGCCGCGGCCGTCGATGACCTCGGCCCGCAAGCCGGTAAAAGTCTCCTGGAACGCGCCAAGCGGGAAGTCTCTGGCGGTCAGGGTCAATGGGTCGCGGCCGGCGACGCCGGCAAGCGCCGCCCGAAGACAATCCCGCGCCTGTTCATTCAGGCGCACGCACCATTCGCCGCTCGCGGTCAGCGCCGCGCCGGTCCAGCAGCTGGGTCCCTCCGCCGGCGGCAGGCCTTGGGCGTCGGGTCGTTGGGCGGTGGCGTCGTTCGCTTCAGTCATGGGCAAGGCTCAGTTCGTTCGTTCAAGGACGGCACAGTAGAACCCGTCGGTGCCGGTCGAGGCCGGCGACAGGCGCAAGCCGGAACCGCTGTCGGGCGCGGTCCCGCCGATGGTTTCGGCCCAGACATTCTCGATCGGGCAGGGAGCAAAGCTTGGCATGTTTTTTAGGAACCAGTCCAGTTGCGCCTCGTTCTCCTCGGTCAACAGCGAACAGGTGGCATAGACGAAACGGCCTTTCGGGGCGACCAGAGAGGCTGCCTGCTTCATGATCGTGCGTTGGCTTTCCAACAGTTCGGCCAGGTCTTCCGGTTGGAAACGCCATTTGGCGTCCAGGTTGCGCCGCCAGGCGCCGGTTCCGGTACAAGGCACGTCGGCGAGCACCCGGTCGGCCATGCCCCGGTTGGCCTTGACCCAGTTGTCGTCGCGCGCGGTGACGATTTGACGGCGGAGGTTGGTGACACCGGCGCGTTTGAGACGCGGCGCCATTCGGTCCATGCGATAACGTGACACGTCGCAGGCAATGATCCGGCCGGCCCGCTGGTCCTGGTCCGTCGACGATGCGGCCATGGCCGCGACCAAGGCCAGGGTCTTGCCCCCGGCGCCGGCGCAATAATCGACCACGGTCATGCCCGCCTCGGCCCCGACCAGCAGGGAGACGACCTGCGAACCTTCGTCCTGGACCTCGAACCAGCCGTTCTTGAAGGCCTTAAGTCCGCCCAGACGGGCGCGTCCGGTCAGGCGCAGGCCGATCGGCGACAGCGGCGTCGCTTCGGTATCGATCTTGGCCTGGCCGAGCGCGTCCTGGACCGCCTCACGGGTCGCCTTCAAGGAATTCACGCGAATGTCCACCGGGGCCGTCTGGCCCAGGGCCTGCAGTTCGGTTTCAAGGCGCGGCCCCCAGAGCGCTTGCAACGACGGCGCCATCCAGGCCGGGTACTCCAGGCGCACCCATTGCGGCATCTCCGCATGCATCGCCGGCCGGCCGTAAAGCGAGTCGGCCAGATCACGTTCGCCGTCGGTCATTTGCGGCGGACAATGGCGTGTGCCGGTAAACAGGCGGGTCAGTGCATCCGGCGACGTTCGATCATAGACCGCCAGTTGGGCGAGAACCCGGCTGCGCGGATCGGGATCGATCGGTAGCCCGGTCCGCGCGATCCACCAATCCAGACGCGCCCGATGGCGCAGATTGTCGTAGACCCGGCCCGTGATTGCCCGCCGGTCGCCCGCTCCGGCATAGCGCCGCGACCGAAAATATCCGTCGATGGCGGTCCCGGGATCCTGTGCCTCGGCGCCGATCTGGCTCAAAAGCTCGATGCTTGCCTGGACGCGCGCGCCTGGTGTCATGTCCGGCTCCTCGTCGATCGGGTCGTTTAAGGTTGTTCTTTGCCGCGCAGGTTACCAAGCGGGGACGGCCGGGGCCAAGCGACAAGCAGGGCCCACCGCGTGAATCCGGCGGCGCGACCAATCACGGCGACTAACGGGGTTTTGTTTACACGCCGCGCGGTTGGCGGGATATCATGGGGCAAATCATGCGAACACCCAGGGGTCACCCCGGGATCTGGCGATCGGCCGAATCAGGGGTCTTTCGACGCCGCCGAGAGGAATGAGCCGAATGTACGAACGTTATTTGTTGGTTGCCTATTTTATGTTGGTCAACCTGATCGCCGCCGGTTTGACCGTGGCGGCTTATTTTCAGGGCTGGCTGGATTCTTTGGTTTACGCGCATCTGGCGGAACTGAGCGGTCTGATCTGTCTGGTCTTCGCCTACGGCATGGTCCTGGCCGGTTTCAAGATTTTCCAAACCAGCCGGCAATTGAACGATGTCGCCGACGGCCGTCCGGCGGCGGACAGCCCGGCCGGTATCTACCTGGCGGCGGTTGCCAGGGAAGACGCGCGCGGCGCGGACCGCGCCCAACAGGTGCTGCGACTGACCCTGTCCAACGGCATCGTGGTGGTCCGTCATTTCGCCAACGCCCTGGTGTTCCTGGGATTGATCGGCACCGTCGTCGGCTTCATCATCGCCCTTTCCGGCGTCGATCCGGATGCGGCCTCGGACGCGGCCAAGGTCGGCAACATGGTGGCGACTCTGATCAACGGCATGTCCGTGGCGCTCAACACGACTTTGGTCGGTTCGGTGCTGTATGTCTGGTTGATCGTCAATCACCGCATCCTGGCGAGCGGCACCGTGCGCCTGTTGACCGCGGCGATGACGATGCCGGCCCAGGCCCAGGGTTTGCCGGGCGTGGCCGAACCGCAGGCCGCGGAATAGGACGCGGGCGCGGGAGACATCGGCGTGGAAGAACTGGATTATTTCGACGAGGAAGAGACCTCCGGCACGATCTTTCGCGACGTCATCCTGTTGGCCTTGATCGGCTTCGTCGCCATGGTGGTGATGTTGTTGCCGCACCTGCAGCCGCCCCAGGACGAGACCGAGGACGCCAAGGCGCCGGGCAACGTCATGGTCGAAATGCACTGGCCCAGCGAAATGCCTTACGACGTCGACCTTTGGGTCAAGGCGCCGCGCGAACTGCCGGTCGGGTTCTGGAACCAAGGCGGCCCGACGTTCAACCTGTTGCGCGACGATCTCGGCCTGGAAGGCGACGCCACGGAAGAGAACTACGAAATGACCTATTCGCGGGGCATTCCGCCCGGCGAATACGTCGTCAACGTGCATATGTACGGCCGCATTCCCGAAGGCGAGCGGGTCCCGGTCAAGGTTGTGGTCAGCGTCAAACGGCCGCTTGAGGAAACCGAACAGATCGCCGCGACGACGGTCGAGCTGTACCGCAAGAACCAGGAAGAGACCGCCTTTCGCTTCCGCCTGACCGACCGGGGCGACCTGGTGGAGAACAGCGTTTCGACGCTGCGCAAGCCGCTGATCACGGAACTTCGTTAGGCCCCGTGACCTGACGCGCAAAGGAGAGTCCCATGGACATCATCTATTACCTGTTCGGCGCCATGCTGCTGCTTGCCGGCTTCCTCGGCGGTCTGGCGGTTTGGGCACCCCGGCGGACCTGGGTGCGGTTCACGGCGGTCGGCCTGGTCGCGGTGATGGCGCCCTTGGGCTACGTCCAGCTGGTGGAACTGCTGTCCAAGCCCAAGCCCATGGCCTTTGAATGGTATGAGCGCGGCCGCGACAAGGCGATCGTGCTGGGCATCGATTTCGATGAGGGCAAGTCGATCTACCTGTGGCTGCGCCTTGAGGGCCAAACGGAGCCGCGCTACTTCGTCATTCCCTGGAGCCTGCCCCTGGCCGAGCGCCTGCAGGAGGGCCTGGACGACGCGGTCAAGAAGAACGCGGTACTTGTCATCACCAATCCGTTCATCAAGCCGGGACCGGACGATTGGGGCGATTTGAACGTTCAGATCAAGCCGCCCCCCGTGCCGCCGCAGAAGGCGCCGCGCTTCCCGCCGCGCATCATCGATCCGCGCGAGTTCAAAATCTGAGCGCGAATTGCGCGGGCGACGGCGAGCGTCGGCGGCGGTCGATCGGCGGGCCTAATACAGCTGGCTCTTGTACCGGGCTTCCATCTCGGCCTGGGATTCCTCGGGTCCGTCAAGGCCGGCTTGGTCGTTGATCATCCGGCTCATGGTCGGCAGGGCGGCACGCTCGACCTGCGCCGCCGGATCCCACAGCCCTGAGCGGACAAGAGCCTTGGCGCAATGCAGGAAGACCTCGACGATGCGCACGACCAGCACCGTGCGGGGCCGTTTGCCGTCGACCTCGAAGCGGGCGCAGAGATCTTCGTCGTCGCGGATTTCCGCAAGGCCGTTGACACGCAGCGTCTCATTGACCCCGGGGACCAGGAAGATCAGTCCCACATGCGGGTTCTCGATGATGTTCCGATATCCGTCCAGACGGTTGTTGCCCGGCCGGTCGGGGATCGTGATGGTTTCGTCGTCGAGAACCTGGACGAAGCCCGGCCGGTCGCCTTTGGGCGAGACGTCGGCGCCGCCGTCCTGTCCCTGGGTCGAGAGCAGCAGGAAGGGCGACAGTTCGATGAAACGGCGGGAATGGATTTCCAGGCGCGGAATGACCTTCTTCAGGGTGCGCCCCTTGGCCGCCGGGTAGACCCGGCGCAATCCGTCGATGCTGTCGATCCGTGCCATGGCCGTCGGCGGTTTAGTTGCCGGTGCGGTAGTTGGGGGCTTCGCGGGAAATCGTCACATCGTGGACATGGCTTTCGCGCAGGCCGGCGCCGGTGATGCGGCGCATTTCCGTCTTGCCGCGCAGGTCGGCAACGGTCGCGCAACCGGTATATCCCATGGCCGCCTTCAGGCCGCCGACCAATTGATGAATGATGGTGCCAAGCGGCCCGCGGTAGGGCACCCGGCCCTCGATCCCCTCGGGCACCAGTTTCAGATTGTCCGAGACCTCGTCCTGGAAATAGCGGTCGGCCGAGCCCCGCGCCATGGCGCCGAGCGACCCCATGCCGCGATAGGATTTGAATGACCGCCCCTGGTAAAGGAAGACTTCGCCGGGGCTTTCGTCCGTGCCGGCGAACAGCGAGCCGATCATCACCGCCTCGGCGCCGGCGGCGATCGCCTTGGCGACGTCGCCGGAATACTTGATGCCGCCGTCGGCGATGCAGGGCACGCCGGCTTTTTCGCAGGCCGCCGCCGATTCCATGATCGCCGAAAGCTGTGGCATGCCGACGCCGGCGACCATCCGCGTGGTGCAGATCGTGCCCGGGCCGATGCCGATCTTGACGGCGTCCGCGCCGGCGTCGATCAGCGCCTTGGCGCCGTCCGGCGTGGCCACGTTGCCGGCGACGATCTGGGTCGAATTCGACAATTTCTTGATCCGGTTCACCGTATCCAGAACGCCCCGGGAATGGCCATGGGCGGTATCGACGACGACGACGTCGACCTCGGCGTCGATCAAAGCTTCAGTCCGCGCCAGGCCGTCGTCGCCGACCCCGGTGGCGGCGGCGACCCGCAAACGTCCCTGCGGGTCCTTGCAGGCGTCTGGATAGGCCTGTTCCTTTTCGATGTCCTTCACGGTGATCAGGCCGATACAGCGGTAGTCGGCGTCGACGACGATCAGCCGCTCGATCCGGTACTTGTGCAGCAACCGTTTGGCCTCGTCACGAGCGACGTTCTCATGGACCGTGATCAACGGCAGGTCGGGCCGGTTCTCGGTCATCAACTCGGAAATCGGCTGTTCCCTGTTTTCGGCAAAGCGGATGTCGCGGTTGGTCAGGATGCCGACCAGCTTGCCGGTGTCGCGCTCGACCACCGGCAGACCGGAAAACCCGGTGGTTTCCTTGATGTGCAGGGCGTCGTCCAGGGTCTGGTCGGGGAACATGGTGATCGGATTGATGACCATGCCGCTTTCGAACTTCTTGACCTTGCGGACCTCGCCGGCCTGTTCGTCGGGCGTCATGTTCTTGTGCAGAACGCCCATGCCGCCGGCTTGCGCCATGGCGATGGCTAAACGGCTTTCCGTGACCGTGTCCATGGCGGCTGAGACGAGTGGTATGCGCAGGTCGATATCGCGGGTCAGGCGTGTCGCGGTGCTGGCATCGGCGGGCAGCACGGCGGACGCGGCGGGAACCAGGAGAACGTCGTCGAATGTCAGGGCTTCTCGCAGTTCGGCCATGCCAACCTCATATGTCTTGGTCGAGTTGGCGGCCCATCATACACATGCAAGGGGCCTTGCCAAGAAATTAACTGGGTGCTTGGCGCGGGCGTGGGTTAACCATCGAATGCGGGGGATTCCCGGCCGCGAAAACCCAGCGCGACGACGTAAATTTCGGCGGAATCGGCGCGGCTCGCCGGCGGCTTGGCGTGTTTGACCCGGGTGAATTCGCGTTTCATGCGGGCCAGAAGCTGGCGTTCGGTGCCGCCCTGCAGAACCTTGGCGACGAATCCGCCGCCGGGCGCCAGAACATCCCGGGCGAAATCGTAGGCCGCGTCGCAGAGCGCCATGATCTTCAGGTGGTCGGTCTGCCTATGGCCGGTCGCCGGGGCCGCCATGTCCGACAATACAAGGTCGGCCGGACCGTCGAGCGCCGCCGTGATCCGGTCCGGCGCCGCCCTGTCCATGAAATCCTGATGGATAATCGTCGCGCCCGTGACCGGCTCCATGTCCTGCAGGTCAAGGGCCACGACCTGGCCCGTGCCGCCGACTGCCGCGGCCGCCACCTGGGTCCAGCCGCCCGGCGCGGCGCCCAGGTCGACCACGCGCTGGCCTTTCCTGAGCAAGCCGAACATGCGGTCCAGTTCGACCAGTTTGAAGGCGGCCCGCGATCGATAGCCCCGTGCCTTGGCTTCGGCGACATAGGGGTCGTTCAATTGCCGTTCCAGCCAGCGTTTCGATGACAGCTTGCGGCCCTTGGCGGTCTTTACCCGGGTGGTTTGACCGCGCCCGGAAAACCGCGTGCCCCGTTTGCCCGCGTCCGTCTTGCCGCCGC
>JANQIJ010000347.1 GCA_028282185.1 Rhodospirillales bacterium | reverse complement strand
CCGCGACCGGGACGCGGCGGGCGTCCGCTTGCCCGCCCCGCCCGAGGGCCGCGAAAGGCCTGCGAATTGATTGCTTTTCGGCAACGCGCTAAATACCGTTCCGATAGTCGAAAACGCTTTCTCGTGCCATCCTTAGATGCCGGTGCGTCGGACATGACGCGGGCCGCAGGCCAGGAAGGCCGTTTTGCGCGAACCAAGACAAGGGAGTTCCCCCCGGGTATGGCCGCGATTCTGATCATTGAGGACGACGATTTTTTTCAAAGCTTCCTCGATATGGTGCTGTCCGGTGGCGGCCATCAGGTGACTCTTTGCGGTGACGGCGAAACCGGTATCGAAAGCGCCAGGAAGCAGATGCCGGACCTGGTGCTTTGCGACCTCAGCATGCCGGGGATGAGTGGTTTCGACGTGCTCCGCGCCTTGAGCGATCTGGATCACCTGTCGAGCGTGCCGAAAATCGCCCTGTCGGGCCATGATAAGCCCGAAGACCGCCAGGCGGCGTTCGCCGCCGGGGCCGACGCCTACGTAACCAAGCCGGTCGATGTCGCCGATCTGCATGAGCGCATCCAACAGGCGATTGCCGGGGAGTTGCCGCCGCCCGGTGACTGAAGACAGAGGTTCAATCTAAACCTGAACTGTTCTAGGGCCAGGCCTCGGCCAGTGCTTGGAACAGATGGTCGACGTCTTGGTCCGAGACGTAAAGATGCGGCGCCAACCTTAGGCCGCCGCAGCGCTTGGCGGCATATACGCCGGCCGCCGCCAGCCGCGGGATCAAGTCGCCGGGCGCGGGCGCCGGGCGACTTAGGCTGATGAAATGCGGCGATCGATGGGCCGCCGGGGGTAGTTGGAAGCCCATTTCGGCGGCCGTCTCGGCGACCCTGTCGATCACCGGACGCAGGCCGTCGGCGACGCCTTGCGGCGTCCAGGCCGCGACCTGGTCGAGTGCCGCCAAGGCCATCGGGATCAGCGTCAGGTTTTGGGTTTGACCGACGTCGAAGCGCCGCGCCCCCGGCGGGTAGCTCATGTCGTAGACCAGATCGCCTTCGATGCTCGCCGCCGTGGCCGGGTGGTTGTAGTCGTTGTGTTCAAACGGCCGGCCCCCGTGACGGTCGGGGGCGACATACATCAAGGCCATGCCGTTGGGACAGCAGAGCCATTTGTAGGCCGCCGCGACCAGATAGTCCGCCCTGGTCGCACCGGCGTCGAACGGCGCCGCGCCGACCCATTGGGTCGCGTCGACGACCAGCGCCGCACCGCGTGTTCTGAGGGCGCCGCCGATGGTGATCAGGTCAAGTGTCCCCCCGTCCGCCCAATGACAGGGCGGCAAGGCGGCGATGGCCGTCCGCCCGTCGATCCGCTCAAGCACGGCGGACGTCCAGTCGCCGTCACTCGGCCGGGGCACGGTCAGAACCTCGGCGCCCGCCTCCTGGGCTTTTTCCATCCAAATGAAAACGTTTGACGGGAATTGATCGGCCAGGACGATGATCGTCTGGTTCTGTTCGATGCTGAGGTTGCGGGCCGCGGTGGCCAGGCCGTAACTGGCCGACGGACAGATCGCGATGTCGTCGGCGCCGGCCCCGATCAGGCCGGCGAACCGGCCGCGAACGCGTCCGACCCGATCGGCGACCACCGCGGGGTCCCAGGCCCAGGGGGCCAAGCGGTTGGTCAGGCCGTCGCCGGCCGCCGCCGCCACCGCCTTGAGAAACGGCGTGCGGGATGCACAATTGAAATAGGCGACATCGTCCGGAATGTCGAACAGGTGGCGTTGGCTGGTAAGTTCGGGCATGACCGTTACCTGGGTCCGGGTGAACCGGCGGGGGGCGGGGCCGCCGAGCGGCCCAAGCGATGTTCGCGATAGGCGATGTAAGCGGTGGACCCCAAGATCATGGCGCCGCCCAGCCAGACGAAGATATCCGGAACCTCGCCGAACAATAGGTAGCCCAGGGCCGCGACCCAGATCAAGCGGGTGAAGTCGACGGGGCCGACGACATGGGTGTCGGCCAATTTCAATGATTGGGTCATGGCCATCTGCGCCAATCCGCCCAGGCAGCCCAGGGCGATCAGCCAAAGCCACTGCTCGCCGGTCGGCCAGACCCAGACGAACACTGCCGGAACCAAGGCGATGGGCGCCATCACCAGGCTCATGTATATCGTGATGGTGGCGCTGGACTCCGTTGTTCCCAGCCGTTTGATGATGATCACGCATGCGCCCCACAGCAGGGCCGAGGTGATGACCAGGACCGGTCCCAGGTCGGTCTCCGTCAAGCCGGGGCGCAGGATCACCAGCGTGCCGGCGAAGCCGACGCCGATGGCGATCCAGCGGCGCAGGCGGATGACTTCGCCCAGAAACGGGACGGCCAGGATCGCGGCGAAGATCGGCGCCGAGAAACTGAGCGCCGTGGCCTGGGCGATCGGCGTGATCGACAGGGCGTAGAAATAGCTCAACATGGCGCCGGAATTGAGCACGCCGCGCAGACCCAACAAGGGGAAGCGCTTCGTTCGGAACGGCGCCCATCCGTCCCGAACGATCCAGGGGATCACCGGGATGAGGCCGAACAGCAATCGAAAGAACGCGGCTTCGAAGGGATGGATGCCCGTCAGGGCGACCTGTTTGATGATCGCGTGCATGCCGGCGAAACAGAAGGTCGCGCCAAGCATCCAAAAAATGCCTTGGACGGCTGGCGACGGACCGGTCGGGGGCGGCGGTGCGGGATCAGATCCGGCAGCCGAAGGGTCAGCGATGGGCATCGGTCGGCCGGGCTCCGGTCGGTCGGTGGACGGGCTGGTGACTTGTATACAATCTGGCGGCCGGCGGGGAAACCCGGCGGTCGGGAAAAGCGCCCGGACAAAGGCTTGGGAATCGCCGGAAAACCGCCGCCGCCGCCGGTTGACAAGGCTCCCGCGGTTGTATAGGTTCCGCCGCTTCCGGGGACACCCCCGCCGGCCCGCCCGATGTGCGACACGCGGCGTGCCAGGGGCAGACAAGACCGCTGAGAGTATCCGAGCCATGAAAGTTCGCAATTCACTGAAATCCGCCAAGATCCGCGACAAGGATTGCCGTGTCGTGCGCCGGCGTGGTCGTGTTTACGTGATCAACAAGAAGAATCCGCGGTTCAAGGCCCGACAGGGATAACGGAACCGGGGCGGTTCTGTGCCGCCCAGGGCGGTCCAGTGGCGAAAAGCCAGGGGACCGGACGAGGGCGCTTCAAAGAGCGCCCTTTTTTCATGCCCGGGCGGCGATGGGTTTTCCTTTTCGGCCGGGCCCGGGTCGCCTAGGCTTGCCTCCATGACCCCGCAGCGAAGCGACCACGCCGATCCGTCGGCCGACAGCGGTCGGGCCGGGCGGCCCGCGTCCGAGGCCTCGGACGATCCGCTGGCTCATCCCGTCGCCCGTCATTACACCCACGGCGGATTGATGGCCGCGATTCTGGCCCAACTGGACGCGGCCGGCCTGGTATTGAACCGGTTGACCCCGCAGGATCTGGCGCCGCTCGACCATCTGCATGGCCGGGGCGAGGCGGCGACTAAGGATATCATCGAACGCCTGATGACGGACCGAAAAGCGGCCGCAGCCGACGGCCGGACTCCGGCGGACCGGGCTGATCTGAATGGGCGGCATTTGGTCGACATCGGCTGCGGCGTCGGCGGCCCGGCCCGCTACATCGCCCAACGAACGGGGGCGCGCATTACCGGCATCGACCTGACGGCGGAGTTCATCGAGGTCGCCCGGCGTCTGACCGAACTGACCGGCCAGGCCCGCCGGGTCGCCTTTGTCCGGGGAAATGCCCTGAACCTGCCCTTCGCCGCCGGCCGGTTCGATGGCGGATACACCCATAATGTGTCCATGTCGGTGCCTGACAAGGCCCGGTTTTATCATGCTGTGGCACGCCCCTATGGGGCGTCCCGAACTGCTCATCCTGAGGAGCCCTG
>JANQIJ010000221.1 GCA_028282185.1 Rhodospirillales bacterium | reverse complement strand
GCGCAACCGGATCATCTCGGGCATGGCGCGCGGCGTCGTCGTGGTCGAGGCCAGCCCCCGCTCCGGCTCGTTGATTACCGCCCGCCTGGCGCTTGAGCAGGGCCGTGAGGTCTTCGCCGTGCCCGGCGCGGCCATGGATCCGCGGGCCCGCGGCACCAACGATCTGATTCGCCAGGGCGCGACGCTGACCGAATCCGCGGCCGACGTGGTCGAGGTTCTGGCTGGCCGTCCGATCGCCGCCGGGCCGCTCGATCCCATTGAATCAGAAGACGGCGGCGGCGCCTTGACCGACGTTGACGACCCCTCCCAGGCCCGCGCCGGGATCGTCCAGGCTCTCGGCCCATCGCCCTTGGCGGTTGACGAACTGGTCCGGCTTTGCCAATTCTCCTTGGCCGCCGTCACGACAGTTTTGCTTGAACTGGAGCTTGCAGGGCGGCTAGAGAGGCATCCCGGCAACAAGGTTTCGTTGCTGATCGACCCCTAGCCGGTCCCATCGGATCGCCCATCTGGTCCCGGCCGGCGACCCGCAACGCCGAACGAAAGGCCAGACCGCATGCCCGACGTCGTTGTCGTAGAAAGCCCGGCCAAGGCGAAAACGATCAATAAGTACCTGGGCTCAGGCTTCAAGGTTTTGGCCAGTTATGGCCATGTGCGGGATTTGCCGTCGAAGGACGGGTCGGTGCGCCCTGACGCCGATTTCGAAATGGATTGGGAGGTCGACGGCCGTTCGGAAAAGCACATCAAAGCGATCGCCGACGCGGTCAAGAGCGCCGATACATTGTTCCTGGCGACGGACCCGGACCGCGAAGGCGAAGCGATTTCCTGGCATGTTCAGGAAGTGCTGCAGAAGAAAAAGCTCCTGGCCAACGTCGACGTCAAACGCGTCGTCTTCAATGAGATCACCAAATCCGCGGTCCAGGCCGCCTTCGACAACCCGCGCGACCTGGACCAGGAACTGATCGACGCCTACCTGGCGCGGCGGGCCCTGGATTACCTGGTCGGCTTTACCCTGTCGCCGGTGCTGTGGCGCAAATTGCCCGGTTCGCGATCGGCCGGCCGGGTGCAGTCGGTGGCGCTGCGCCTGATCTGCGAGCGCGAAGCAGAGATCGAGATCTTCAAGAAACAGGAATTTTGGACCGTCACCGCGACCTTTGCCGCCGACGGCGGGCACAAGATGACCGCCCAGTTGACCCATCTGGACGGCAAGAAGCTGGGCAAGATGGCCTTGGCCGACGCCGAGGCCGCGGCCAAGGCGCAGGCCGTCATCGAGGCCGGAACATTCACCGTCGCCGAAGTCCAGCGCAAGAAGACCCGCCGCCACCCGTCGCCGCCGTTCACCACCTCGACGCTTCAGCAGGAAGCCGCGCGCAAGCTTTACATGTCGGCCAAGCGGACCATGCAGGTCGCCCAACGGCTTTACGAAGGGGCCAACATGGGCGGCGAAACGGTCGGCCTGATCACCTACATGCGGACCGACGGCGTGCAGATGGCCGGCGAGGCCGTGGCCGCCTGCCGGTCGGTGATCCAGGACAGCTACGGCGCGCCTTACCTGCCGGACGTGCCGCGGGCCTATAAGTCCAAAGCCAAGAACGCCCAGGAAGCGCATGAGGCGATCCGTCCGACGGACCTGCGCCGCCGCCCGGAAGACGTCGCCCGGTATCTCGATTCCGACCAACTGAAACTTTACGAGTTGATCTGGAAACGGACCGTCGCCAGCCAGATGGAAAGCGCCGTGTTGGATCAGGTGGCGGTCGATATCGCCGCCCATGACGGGTCGGCGCAGTTGCGGGCGACGGGATCGGTGATCGCCTTCGACGGTTTTCTCAAGGTTTATCAGGAAGGCAAGGACGAGCAGGACGGCCAGAACGGCGACAAGGACGAGGACAGGTTGCGTATTCTGCCAGACGTTCAGCAGGGCCAGGCCCTGGCCCGTCAAGGGGTCGAAACGGACCAGCATTTCACCCAACCGCCGCCGCGCTATACCGAGGCCAGCCTGGTCAAAAGGTTGGAGGAGTTGGGCATCGGCCGGCCCTCGACCTATGCCTCGATCCTGTCGGTGCTGCAGGAACGGAACTATGTCAAATTGGAGAGCCGCCGGTTCGAACCGGAAGACCGCGGCCGCCTGGTGACCGCTTTCCTGACCAGCTTCTTCACCCGCTACGTGGAATACGATTTCACCGCCGACCTGGAGGAAAGCCTGGACGACATTTCCGGCGGCCGGCGGCAATGGAAACAGGTACTGCGCGATTTCTGGGCCGCGTTCTCCGGCGCCGTCGCCGAAACCAAGGACCTTAGGGTGCGCGAAGTGCTGGACGCCCTGGACGACCTCTTGGGGCCGCATTTCTTTCCGAAAACGGAAACGACGCCCAACCCGCGCAAATGCCCCAGCTGCGACGACGGACGACTGAGCCTGAAACTGGGCAAGTTCGGCGCCTTCATCGGTTGTTCCAACTATCCCGACTGCCGCCATACCCAGGCGTTGGAAGTTCCCAACGGCGACGCCGGCGAGAGCGAGGGCACGGTAATGACTTTTCCCAAGGTGCTGGGCACCGATCCGGCCACGGACAAGGAGGTCAGCCTGCGCAAGGGTCCCTATGGTGCCTATGTCCAATTGGGCGAAGCCGATGACGACACGCCGAAGCCGAAACGCGCTTCCCTGCCCAAGGGTCTGTCCCCCGCGGCGGTCGACCTGGAAACGGCGCTGGGCCTCTTGGCCCTGCCGCGCGATGTCGGCCCCCATCCGGAAACCGGCGACATGATCACCGCCGGAATCGGTCGCTTCGGTCCCTTCATCAAGATGGGCGGCACCTATGTCTCACTTAAGGGTGACGACGACGTTCTCACCGTCGGCCTCAACCGCGCCGTCGCCCTGTTCGCCGACAAACCCCGCAAGGACCCGCCCAAGGAATTGGGCAAGCACCCGAAGGACGGCAAGCCGGTGGTCCAGAAGGCCGGCCGCTGGGGTCCCTATGTGCAGCACGGCCGGCTGATGGCCAGCCTGCCCAAGGGCACGGACAAGGACAGCGTGACCTTGGATCAGGCGGTCGATCTGCTTGCCGCCAAGGCGGCCAAGGACGGCAAGGCGCCCGCGAAAAAGGGCGCCCAGAAGAAGGCCCCGGCCAAGAAGACCGCCGCCAGGAAATCGACCAAGAGAAAGGCTCCGGCAAAGAAGAAGACCGCCGCCAAGCCCAAGGCGAAGACGTCAGACAGCCAGACCGCCGAAGCCTAGGCGCGTCATCCCTTGGCAAAGAGACCGAAAACCCCCGCCCCCTTCCCCAGCCGGGAAGAACTGCTGGACTTCATCGGCCAAAGCCCCGGCCGGGTCGGCAAGCGCGAGATTGCCCGCGCCTTCCGCATGGGCTCGGAACAAAAGGTCATGCTGCGCGAGATGCTCAAGGAACTGGAGGCCGACGGCCTGTTGCAACGCGGCCGCGGCCGACGCTTCGCCGAGCCGGGCACCCTGCCCGAGGTCACCGTCATCCGGGTCACTGGCGTCGACGGCGACGGCGACCTGGTCGCCCGCCCGGATAATTGGGACCCCGACGAACAAGGCCCGCCGCCGACGATCTACATGGCGCCCGAACGCAAGGGCCAAACGGCTTTGGGCGCCGGCGACCGGGCACTGGCGCGGCTGGAACCGGACGGCCGGGGCGGCTATCGGGGGCGCACCATCCGCCGGCTGCCTTCGGTGCCGGCGTCGATCATGGGGCTTTACCGCGAAATCAGCGGCCAGGGCCGGATCGAACCGACAGACCGCCGCGCCAAGCAGGACTTCATCGTGCCGCCGGGCGCGACCATGGGCGCCCGGTCGGGGGACCTGGTTCGGGCCAAGGTCCTACCCGGCAAAGACCTGGGCTTTCGCAAGGCCGAGGTCACGGACCGCCTGGGCACCATGGACACACCGCAAGCGATCAGCCTGATTTCGATCCACGAACAGAACCTGCCGTTCGATTTTCCACCGGAGGCCCTGGACCAGGCCGCCGCCGCCGGACCCGCGCCGACCGACGGTCGGGTGGACCTGCGCGACCTGCCGCTGGTCACGATCGACGGCGCCGATGCCCGGGACTTCGACGACGCCGTCTTCGCCGAGCCCGATCAAGACCCCGATAACGCTGGCGGCTGGCGCCTGATCGTCGCCATCGCCGACGTGTCCTGGTACGTGCGGCCGGGTGACGCGCTCGACAAAAGCGCCTATTTGCGGGGCAATTCGGTCTATTTCCCGGACCGGGTGGTGCCGATGTTACCGCATGAGCTGTCGACCGGCTGGTGTTCCTTGAACCCCAAGGAAGACCGGCCCTGCCTGGCGGCGGAAATGCGGATCGATGGCGAAGGCCGCCTGAAACGCCATAAGTTCCACCGCGCGGTGATGCGTTCGGCGGCGCGCCTGACCTACGCCCAGGCCCAGGCGGCACGCGACGGCCAGACCGACGAGACGACCGAGGTCCTGGTCGACCGCGTTATCGCACCACTTTACGGCGCCTACGCGTCACTGGCCCGGGCGCGCCAGGCGCGCGGCGTGCTCGACCTGGACCTGCCGGAGCGTCGGGTCATGGTCGCCGAAGACGGCCGCGTCACGGGAATCGCCCTGCGCGAACGCTTCGACAGCCACCGGCTGATCGAGGAATTCATGATAACCGCCAACGTCGCCGCGGCGGAGACCTTGGAGCGACGGCGCCAACCCTGCATGTACCGAGTGCACGATCAGCCGTCGCGGGAAAAACTCGACGGCTTGGCGGAAACACTGGAGACCATCGGCCTCAAGTTCTCCAAGGGACAGGTGGTTCAGCCCAAGCATTTCAACCAGATGCTGGCCAAGGCCAAGGACACGCCGCATGATCGCATGGTCCAGGAACTTGTCCTGCGCAGCCAGGCGCAGGCAGAATACACGCCCGACGACATCGGCCATTTCGGTCTGGCGCTCGCCCGGTATTGCCATTTCACTTCGCCCATCCGGCGGTATTCCGATCTGTTGGTCCATCGCGCATTGATCCATGGCCTGAAGCTGGGCGACGGCGGCCTGGAGCCGGACCACCGGGATTTCGCCGAAATGGGCGAGCACCTGTCGGCGACGGAGCGGCGGGCGGCGATGGCCGAACGCGCGGCGGTGGACCGCTTCACCACGGCGTTCCTGGCCGACCGCGTCGGCGCCGAGTTCGCCGGCCGGATCAACGGCGTCACCCGGTTCGGGCTGTTCATCACGCTGGACGAAACCGGGGCCGACGGCCTGGTGCCCATGGGCGCCCTGCCGGATGACTATTACGTATACGAAGAGGAACGCAACCGCCTGAAGGGCCGGTCCACGGGGCGGACCTTCGATCTCGGCGCGCCGGTCACCGTGCGCCTGGCCGAGGCCCGGCCGCTGACAGGCGGCATGATCTTCGAACTGGTCGGCGCTGACGGGGTCGTCGAAGGCCGCGGCCGCCTAGGCGTCGGCGGGCGGCCCAACGGCGGCGGACGACGCGGCGACGGCCGATCGCCCGGCGGGCGCGGCGGACGCGGCGGCGCCAAGGGCGGCCGAAAGAAACCCGGCAAGGGCGGCAGGTCCAAACCCGCACGCCGGCGCTGAGACGCGTCCGGGACAGGATTCCGGTCGCCCATGCCCGACGATTTTTCCATAGTGACGGCGGGCGCAAAATCGCCGACAATTCCTAAAGATGTGGCGAATGTTTCGATCCCTGCGCCTCGCGCTGCCGGCCGCCTGTTTGGCGGTCCTGGCCGCCTGCGCCACGCCCCCCGCCCAAATGATGGACAGGGTCGCCGACGACGACTTTTCCAAGCCGGCGGCGACGGCGGTTTTCGCCGCCGGGTTCGAGAACATCGCCGACAAATACCTGGACCCCCTGGCAACGGACACCATCGGACTTGAGGCATTGCGCGGTCTCGGTTCGCTGGACCCCGCCGTGGCGGTCCAGCGCGAGGGCGACGAAATCACCCTGACCGCGGACGGCGAGGAAATCGCCCGCTTGGCCGTGCCGGCGGAGGCCACGCCCCGCCAGTGGGCGCGCCTGATGACCCAGGCGACCACCGCGGTCCGCGCCTGGTCCGACGACACCCGGCAGGTCGATGCGGAACGGGTTTATGAGGCCGTGTTCGACGGCATGTTGTCGGAACTGGACATCTATTCACGTTATGCCGGGGCCGAGGACGCAAGGCGTAACCGCGCCCGGCGTGACGGTTTCGGCGGCATCGGCATCCGCTTCCGCCTGGCTGAGGGCGCGGTCGAGATCATCCGCGTCGTCCCCGACACCCCCGCCTCGGAGGGCGGTCTGAAACCGGGCGATCGGGTCGTCGCCGCCGACGGCGTCACCCTTGAAGGTCTCAGCGTCCGTGAGATCTCGAAAATCCTGCGCGGTCCGGTGGACACCGTGATCACGCTGACGGTGGCCGAGAGCGGCGCCGATGACGCCGCGTTTCGTCACGTCGCCCTGACCCGCCGGCATATCGTTCCGGTGACGGTTACCGCCAAGACAGAAGACGGCGTGTTGATCTTGAAGGTTGCGAGCTTCAATCAAAAAACCGCCGATTCGGTCAGGAACATTGTTGAACGGACGCGCCGCGACCTGGGCCGCGATTTCAAAGGGCTGGTGCTTGACCTGAGCGGCAACCCGGGCGGCCTGCTGCGCCAATCCATCAAGCTCGCCAACCTTTTCCTGACCCAAGGCCACATCATCTCCACGCGCGGTCGCCATCCGGACAGCATCCATCATTACGCGGCCGACGGCGACGACCTGTTGGAGGGGCGGCCGCTGGTCGTCCTGGTCGACGGCAAATCGGCGTCGGCATCCGAGATCGCCGCCGCGGCCCTGCAGGACCGCAATCGCGCCGTGGTCGTCGGCACCTCGTCTTACGGCAAGGGCAGCGTGCAGACGGTGATCCGCCTGCCCAACGACGGCGAACTGACGATCACCTGGTCACGCCTGGTCGCGCCGTCGGGCTATACCTTGCACGGGCTTGGCGTGCATCCGGCGGTCTGCACGTCGTCACGGGCGCCGGGCGCGCCGGACCGGGTGATGGCGGCCATCGAGACCGCCAATGAAGCGGCGGAGATTTTCGCCCAATGGCGCCGCCCGGGCCTGTTGGACAAGGAAGAGCGAGTCCGCCTGCGAAAGACATGTCCGCCGGAACGCCATGACGGCGGCGCGGACGGCCAAATCGCCAAGCGGATCGTGCTGGACCAGGCGCTCTATGCCCGCGCCCTGGCCCTGACCGCCGCGACCGCCCAGGCCGGCGGCAAGCAGATCGGCTGGTAAACGCCAAGGCCAAGCCCTGAACGCGGTTCAGCCTTGACAGGCGCCGGAGGCGCTGTATGTTGCGCGGCTCGACCGCCACCCGAAGACGCAGTAGGAACCCGAACGATGGCAAAACCGGCGACGATATTGGTCAAAATGGTCTCAACGGCCGATACCGGCTTCTTCTATGTGACCAAGAAGAACCCGCGCAACTCGACGGAAAAGTTCCAGTTCCGCAAGTACGATCCGGTGGTGCGCAAGCATGTGATCTTCAAGGAAGAGAAGATCAAATAGCACATCCGCACCGCGGCGTTTTGGCCGCGTGAAACCCATTGACGCCATCGACCCTCGCGAATCCCGTCGTCTCCGCGTTCGGCGGTTTCGTCCGGAATGTTCGTCCCCCTTGAAAACTTATGACCGCGCCGCCCGTTCGACGGCCTCGATCAGGCTTTGCGCCGTGTCCTCTCCGCCCGGGACCGATACAACGCCTGTGCGCAGCGACAAGGCGCCAGTGCCGCCGTCGGCCAAGGTGACCGGTTGATCCAGCGCACCCAGGCGAATCCGCTCGCAGACGCTCTGCGCCGATCGCGGCGCGATATCGGGCATGACGACGATCAACGTTTCCGGACCATGGCGTGCCGCGAGATCGAATTCCCGGATGTTCCGCCGGATACGACGGGCCAATTCGACCAACATCCCATCATCGGCATCGTCGGCCTGAAACAAGGCCAGGGATAGGGCGCGGTCCTCTTCCCGAGCCCAGGACAAAAGAACCTCCAAGTAGGTTTCCAGATAGCGCCGGTTATGCAGGTCGGTCACCGCATCCCGGAGACCGCCGCCGCCCGCGCCCGACGCCGGTTCGTGTTCCAAGCTGGCATGGAGGCGTTCTTGAAAGCGTTTGCGGCGTATCTGGGTGCGCACACGGGCGATGATTTCCTGATCATCGAGCGGCCGCATCGCGCAATCATCGACGCCCAATTCAAGGCCGTGGACCAAACCGTTTTCGTCTTCCGGGTCACCGATCAGCAATATCGGCAGACCACGCGCCGGCAGACCGGCCCGCAACCGGCTGATCAGCCGCAACGGCGCCTCGCCCTCATAGTCCATGCTGATAACCACGACATCAGGCTTGGTTTCATCGAGCACGGCTTCCGCGGACTGGAAATCACTGATCAACGTTACCTCATGGCCATCGCCCGTCAGAATGTCGCGGATGTTGGCCCCATGGATCGTGCTACCGTCGACAACAGCAACCCGCCCACCCGTGCCCTCGGCCAAATCCGGCGGTGGCGGCAAACCCAACCGACGCCCGGCCTCATGATGCAGCGCCCATTGATCGACCGCCCTCTTCATCCGTATCAACGAACCGACACGGGCAAACAACATGGCGTCGCTAACCGGTTTGGTCAGAAAATCATCGGCCCCAACCTGAAGCCCGCGCACCCGATCGCTGGTTTCACTCAGCGCGGTCAACAGGATCACCGGCACATGTGCCGTCTCCGGCGCCTCCTTGATCCGCTGGCAGACCTCGAATCCGTCCATGCCCGGCATCATGACATCCAACAGGACGAGGTCCGGCGCCGCCTCTGCCACTTGATCGAGCGCGTGCGGTCCGTCATGTGCCGTTAGGACATCATAAAATTCGCCGGACAGCTTGGCGGCCAAGACCTTCACGCTGGGCGCCAGGTCATCGACGATCAGAATCCGACCCGACATCAGACCCAGTTCCTCATGTCAGCTTGGTCTGCTTAGGAAAGAAAATTGGCCACGGTCTCCAAGAACGTGGGCACGGAGATCGGCTTGGCGATGTATCCTTCGCATCCGCCTTCCTTGATCTTCTCTTCGTCGCCCTTCATGGCGAATGCCGTCACGGCGATGACCGGAATGTCTTTCAAGTCGTCATCCGCCTTGAGCATCTTGGTCACTTCCAGGCCGGAAATTTCCGGCAACTGGATATCCATGAGAATCAAGTCCGGGCGGTGCTCCTGGGCCAACTGGATCGCATCGCGACCATCCATGGTCTGAATCGTATCGTAGCCATTTGCCTGAAGTAGATCGTTGAACAGCTTCATGTTCAGATCGTTGTCTTCGACGATCAGGATGGTTTTCGCCATTTGCTTGCTCGATTGACTTTCTGTTTAAGGCCCCGCGGGCTCACCCTTGCGATGGAGTGTGTCCGAAAGCCCTGGGCAAGTCAAACCACCCAAACGGGCGGCAGATCACTCGCCGCGCACCTCTTCGACCATGCCCTCAAGGCTGTCGACATCGCCGATCACCAACATGTCCTTCTTGCGATCGACGACGCCCTGGCGGGCCAAGTCGCCGAGCACCCGGGCGACGGTCTCGCGGGTTGTCGAAACCCGGCTGGCGATATCGCCGTGAACGGGGATGGGCGAGATTTCGGCCCGGTTTCCGCCCACCATGTTGTTCCGCGCCAGGCGCAACAAATCCGCGTGCACCCGGTTATTGGCGGCCAACGTGCTGAGATCCATGATCCGATCCGTCGACGTTCGGATGATCCGCGTCAACGCCCGCAGCAACCGATGGGTCACGGTGAAATTGTCAGCCAGAAGACTGACGAACCGATCCTGCGGCAGGGACGCGATGATCGTGTCTTGAAGGGCCATGACGCTGGCCGAACGGGGGGCGCTGTCGATCGCCGCCAAATCGCCGAAATGTCCGCCGGCACCGACGTCGTCCAGGGTGATCTCGCGCCCGGACAGCGAATATATGACAACGCGCACGGCGCCGGAGACGACGAAGAACACGTCGCTGGTCTCGCTCTGACGATCGATGATCTGTTCCTGCGCGGCATAGACCTTCCAGCCGCAGGCGGATTCGATCTGTGCCAGTTCGGCCGGCGCCAGACCATCCAGCAGTTCGATCTTCGCCAAAGAGTACCCTTTGGTCCCCGTCACGGAGCCCCCACCGCGGTCATTGGTTCAAGCCAACGCGGCGATTTTAGGCTGCAATATGATGAAAGACCAAAGGGTACTCTTTGGCGAAGATCGAACTGCTGGATGGTCTGGCGCCGGC
>JANQIJ010000277.1 GCA_028282185.1 Rhodospirillales bacterium | reverse complement strand
GAGTTTCAGTTTCATCCCCGCGTGGGAGTGGACGAACCCCAAGTTCTCATAGAATTTGAGCGCCTCCGGCCGGGATCGATCGGTGGTCAATTGCACCATGCCGCAGCCCGCGTCCCGGGCCAGGCCGATAGCGTATTCGAACAATCGCCGGCCGACACCCTGGCCGCGCAGCCGCTCGGCGACGCGGACCGCTTCGATCAAGGCCCGCCAACTGCCTTGGTGGCTGAGGTTGGGGATCAGGGTGATCTGCAGGCAGCCCGCCAAGCCGTCGCCGTCTTCGGCAACGATCACGCGCGAATGCGGGTCCGCTTGAATTGCGGCGAAGGCCCGTTCGTAACAATCCGGCAGCGGTTCTTCATAGCGTTCGCGGGCAGCCCCCAGGGCGTCATCGGCCAAGAGACCAACAATGCCTGCAAGGTCTGCCTGGTTGGCGTCACGGAACCTCATCGCCCGATCGTCCGACAGCTCCGGGCGGCGGGCAAGTCTTTGTTCGGGGCTTCCAACGGCCGAAGACGCGCGCTAAGACTAATGCCATGACGGGCCGCGCCGCCCGTGTCCCATTGATCCCGCCGGATCGACCCCGCCCCACGCGCCCGCCGCAAGTAAACACGAGGACCCGCCAAATGACAGATTCCGCCGCCGCAAGCAACGAACCGCAATTGGAAGCGGAGGAAATCCTCGAGGGGGTTCTCCGCTGGGTCAATATCGAAAGCCCGTCGAACGACGGCGCCGCCGTCAGCCGCATGGTCGATCAGGTCGAACGTGAAATGGCGCCGCTCGGCGCCGAAATCGAGCGGATTTCCGGGCGCGACGGGTTCGGCGATATTCTCAAGGTGCGGACCCCCTGGGGGGGCGACGGGCCGGGAATCTTGGTGTTGTCGCACCTCGATACCGTTCACCCCATCGGCACCATCGACAACGAACTACGGGTTCGGCGGGACGGTGACAAGGTTTACGGACCCGGCATCTATGACATGAAGGCCGGGGCCGTGATCGCCCAACATGCCTATCGCCATTTGGTTCGCTGCGGACGGGAAACGCCCCTGCCCATTACCTTCCTCTATATTCCGGAAGAAGAGGTCGGCAGTCCGACGTCGCGCGATTTGATCGTCGAGGAGGCGAAGAAAAACAAATACGTGCTGGTCACTGAACCGGCGCGCGAGGGCGGCAAGGTGGTCACGGCCCGGAACGGCCGCCTGCAGTACGAAATCACCGTCACCGGGCGGCAATCCCATGCCGGGTCGCGTCATATGGACGGGCGCAGCGCGATCCGTGAAATGGCGCATCAAATTCTGGCGCTGGAGGGTATCACCGATTACGAGCGGGGCACGACCTGCTCCGTCGGGTTGATTTCCGGCGGCACCATGACCAACGTCGTCCCCGGCAAATGCACGATTTCCGTCGACCTGCGGGTTCCCGACATGGCGGCGGCGGAGGACGTGATGACCCGGGTCGAAGGCTTGACCCCCGTCGATCCCGATTGCGAGATCGAGGTTCAGGGCGGTATCGACCGCCCGCCCTATGACAAATTCGACGGGGTGCAGGCGCTGTTCGACCACGCCAAGGGGCTGGCGGCGGAGATCGGTTTCGATCTCCAGGATCTCAAAACCGGTGGCTGTTCCGACGGCAATTTCACCGGTGCGCTCGGCATTCCGACGCTTGATGGTCTGGGCGCGGACGGTCATGGGGCCCATTCCCACGACGAGTTCATCTACTATTCTTCGCTGCTGGAACGCTGCCGTCTGATGCTTCGGCTGTTCGAAACCCTGGAATAGATCCGGCGGGATGGGCCTTGGGTAAAGGCTTTGGCGAAGGCGTCTAGGGAAACCGTTGATACGTCCCATGGCCGGCAGGGCACGCCAGATTGGACCCGATTACGAGGCCTCCGCCCAATCGGCCTTGGATAACGCCGCGATCAGGTCGTGCACGGCGCGGCGTTTTCTGATGTTGGCGATGGTGTAATAGGCGGTCACCAGTTTCGTGGTCTCGCTCGAGCCCATCACGTCTGAAGAGTCCCGGGGGTCATCGGCGAATTCGATGTCCAGGTCAAAGTTGGCCTGCGTCATCTGTACGTCGTCCGGCATGTTGTCGAAGAAATAGGCGATGGGCACGCCGAGAATCTGGCTCAACTGAAACAGCCGGCTGGCGCCGATGCGATTGGCGCCGCGTTCGTACTTTTGAATCTGCTGGAAGGTCAGGCCCAAGCGATCGCCAAGTTCGCCCTGGCTCATGCCCTTGACTTTGCGTTGTTCGCGAACACGCGCGCCGACGTGGATGTCCACTGGATGGGGCACGCCCGGCGGCATGCGGTTGGGATGGCTTTTTTTGGATTTCTTGGGCATTGGTTGGTCCGTTTCTTGGGACTTGATGCACTAATAATTTGAAAGGCGCATCAATCTTGACTGCTTTTTTTGGGATGTTAGCACATGGCCTTGGGCATTCAAACCGGCCCTCGGGGCGGGATGGCGCTATGAAACAGCATCAGAACGGAAAACGGGACAAAAAAACAGGTGTGGTTGGAAAACCGCCCCCGCTTTGTGACCTGGTGACCGTCAATCGAGTTCAGTCCCCGGTGCGGTCGTCATAGGCGTAGCGGCGCTTTGCCGGATGGCGGCTGCCGGTGCGACGTAGGCTTCGCTGAAGCGATCGACGCAGGCCTTGGCCCGACAACGACCCGATCGCCCCAGCGGTCGCGTTTGCGCCTGACCACGGGGGCGCAGGACCGATGATCATGGCGCATCCGGATCAGGCGCCGGCCCTGGCGATGGTCCAGGCGGTGTTCCATGCGCTGGTATCGGGCCTGCCTGTTGTAAGACCGATCGACATATTCATAGGATAGATCATGATGACGGGCGCCGCTCTTTTGGGGGTCCGCCTGGGCCGGTTGGGCCGTCAGCCCTTGGTGTTCACCACCGGCGCCGCGCCGGCATAGGGGATGGCGTCTTCGACCACGTCCCAGATCGTCCGCGCCGTGGCGACGTCCCGTTCCTCGGCGATATGGGCGACCAGTCCGGCCGCCCGGGCAATCACGGCGAAGCCGCGCATGACCTCGGGCGGGATACCGATTTCCGACAACACCGCCGCCGTGCCGCCCGTGGCGTTGATCGTCAGGTGTTTGCCGGCGGCGGCGTCCACCGCCCGGCCGAGGGCCTGGATGGCGTCGATATAGGTGCCGGCGACCCCATGGGCGCGGGCGATTTCGAACAGTTTCGGGGTGCGCGGGTCGTCCGGTTTATGCAGGTGATGGCCGAACCCGGGCAAATGGGCGCGGCGGACGCGGTGGTCGGCGACAATCCGCTCCGCCGCCGCCTCGACGCCGTCGGGATCGGCGATCATGTCGCGCAGCAGTTTGGCGCAATTCTCCATGGTGCCGACAAAGGTCGATCCGACGTTCAGCAACCCCGCCGCCACGGCGCCTTGCAGGGCTTCCGGGGCGGAATGATAGGTCAACCGCGTCGAAATCGCGCTCGGCGTCAGGCCGTGTTCCATCAACGCCAGCAGCACGGCGTCGATGATCGCGACATCCGCCGGCGAGGCTTCGCGGTTCAGGATATGGCCGATCATGGCTTCGGTGAAACTCATCCGGCCCATCATCTCGGTCACCAGATTGGCGTCCCGGTAATACAGGTCCGTCAACGTATGGGTCGCCAGTTTCTGGCTCGGTTCCGGATTGTCGTCCGATTTGCCGGTCATGATTGTCAGCCTCCTGCCTGGGGGGATGTCGGCGCCCGATCCTGGAACATGGCCTTGGCCTCACGCCGCAAGACCTTGCCGACGGGACTGCGTGGCAGGTCGTCGACGAAATAGACGCGCTTCGGCGCCTTGATGGAATCCAGGCGTGCCTTCACATGGTCGATGATCTCGGCCTCGGTCGCCGTCTCGCCGGCGTGGGTTTCCACCGCCGCCTGTACGGCCTCGCCCCATTTGTCGTCGGCCAGGCCGAAGACGACACATTCCTTGACCGCCGGATGCTGGCCCAGCACCGCCTCGACATCGGACGGATAGACGTTGAAGCCGCCGGTGACGATCATGTCGCGAATTCGGTCCTTGATATGAACGAAACCGTCGCCGTCGATTTCCGCGACGTCGCCGGTGTAAAGCCAGCCGTCCTTGATCGTCTCCGCGGTCTTGTCCGGCATGTCCAGATAGCCGCCCATCACCAGGTCGCCGCGGATCACGATCTCGCCGGCCTGGCCCGGGGGCAGGGGATTGCCGTCGTCGTCGACCACGCGCACGTCGCAGCCCGGTGTCGCCCGGCCGCAGGACGTCAGCCGGCCGTCGTCGCCGATCCAGTCCCGGGCGCGCAGTACGGTGGCGATCTGCGGGACCTCGGTCTGCCCGTAACAGGTTTCGAGGGCGTTGTTGAACAGCGGCAGGGCGCGGCGGATTTCCTGCGGCCGCATGGCCGCGCCGCCGATGATCACATGCTTGAGGGCGGAAAAATCCCGTTTCGAGAGATCCTCTTCCGCCATCATCATGTAGATCACCGTGGGCGGCAGGAACACGGTGGTGATGCGGTCCGCCTCGAAGGCCTCGATGATCGCCGCCGGGCGGGTCGGCTGTGGCATGAAGACCTGCATGCCGCCCCGGGCCAGGATCGGGATCAGCAGGGTCCCCGTGCCGTGGGTCATCGGCGCGGCCAGCAGGTTGCGATCGTTTTCGTCCAGGTCGAAGGACCGGATCATCAGATCGATGCAGGTATGCCAAACCCGGTAAGTCTGGACCACGCCCTTGGGCCGGCCCGACGACCCACCGGTGAATTTCAACGCCTGGATATCGTCGGGGCCCAGGTCGGCCGCCTTCGGCCGCTGCCCGGCGTAATCGGCCATCAAGGTCGCGACGTTCGGGTCGCCGCCGCAGTCCCGGCCGGGTTTCTCCGGGCGGCCGCGGACGACCTGGGCGGGGCCTGGATTGAACCGGTCCGTCACGTCGCCGTCGGCGACGATGATCGACGGCGACGTTGCCGCGACCATGCGCGACAGTTCCTCATGTCCGTTGCGCGGGTTCATGGGGACCCATGTCTTGCCCGCCGCCAGGGTGGCCAAGAAAGCCAGCAGGTGTTCCCGCGTGTTGTAGCCGCAGACGCCGACGCGGCTTTGCGGTCGGGGGTCGATGTCCTGGAACGCGGTGGCCAGGGCCTGCACCCGCTCGGCCAGGTCGCCATGGCTCAGCGTCCAATCGCCGTCCTTCAGGGCAATGCGGTCCGGCGCCCGTCGGGCGGCTTTGAAAAAGGAGTCGATGGGCAGGTCCATGATGCGCCGCCTGGCCTTCCGTCAATTCTGCGCCCGCATCTCGCGCTGGTACGTTTTCCAGCGCTCCACGTAATGGGGCGGAATGTATTCCAGCATCTGCAACTGGGCCTCGGAAACCTCCTTCACCACCTTGCCGGGGATGCCCATGACCACGGAGTTGTCGGGGATTTCCTTGCCCTCGCCGATCAGCGCCTTACCGCCGATGATGCAGTTCCTTCCGATCTTGGCGCCGTTGAGGATGACCGCGCCGATGCCGACCATGCTGCCGTCGCCGATGGTGCAGCCATGCAGCATCACCATATGGCCGATGGTGCAGTTCTTGCCCACGGTCAACGGATATCCCGGGTCCGTATGCAGGACACTGCCGTCCTGGATCTGTGACCCCTCGCCGATGGTGATCCGGTCGTTGTCGCCGCGCAGCACGGCGGAAAACCAGATGCTGGCATCCTTTTCCAGGACCACGTCGCCGATCACCGCGGCATTGGGGGCGATCCAATAGTTGTCGCCGTCGGTTTGGACCTCGGCATCGGCCAATGCGTATTTCATGGTTGTCTCCCGTCTGCCTTGAGTGAACGTTGAACCGCCGGGTCTGACGCGCCGGCCCGTCCCATGGCTATAGCCTTCCGACCCCGGGGGCGGCAAGGGGCGGGTGGCCCGCCAGGCCGCCCGATGCTAGTCTTTCCGAATAGCAGAAAGGAAGTCGACCATGCCCGGAAACAAGAAGAACAAGCGCAAGCCCAAGGTGAAACGCCCACCCCAGGAGCAAATGGGCTACGGCGCCGGGGCCAACGGTCCCGTGGCGAAGGGAGGGCAACAGGGCGCCGGCCCCGGGGGCGGTGCCCGGTCGTCTCTCAGCCCCGCGCGGGTGTCGCGCGGCGCGGCGCGGGGCGGCTGACTGCCGGCGGCGTCCTTCGGCCGGTCGCTTGATTACAACCGGGGTTCAGCGGCGTCGGCTGGCCCGTGTCGTCCGCCTGATGGGCGTAGATCAAGGTATAGCCGGCTGAAAAGTCCGGCGGTGTCGGGTGGGGCGTTGGATCCGTATGGGCCCAGCGTGCCGGTTTGCTGCGGACCAAGGTGCGGAAATGTTCCGTATAGGTGTCCTTCATCCCGTATAGGGAAAGGCGTCGGCCGACGCATAGGCGTTGATCCCGTCGATCCCGTCTTCCGGGATGAGGCTTTCGACGACCAGGAACCCGTCGCGGAAATAGGCCTCGCGCTGGTTCTGGCTGAGCACCCGGGCCGGGTGGCGCAAAATGTCTTCGGCAAGCATCTGCTTCTCCCATCGTCTGGCGCCGCGTCGCCTTAGTCCAGGGCGGCCATGAATCCCGAGATCACCGTGTCGACCGAGGGCTTGTCGATCCAGCGGGCGACCATCAGGATGTCCTGCGCGCGATCGATCCAAATCAGATTGGTCCCCGCGCCCATGGCGAAGAAGCTGGTTTCCGGAGCCGAGGGGTATTGCGCCCGGCCGGTGTTGAGCCACCACAAGTAGCCGTAGACCGGGTTCAGCGGGCAGGGCGTGGTCAAGGCGTCGATCCAGCCAGCCGGCACGATCTGATGCCCGGCCCAGCGGCCGCCCCGCTGGATCAGCAAACCAAAGCGGGCGTGGTCGAAGCAATTGATCTGCAATCCGCCGCCCCAATGGGTGCCGCCAGGGACCGAGACCATATCCACGTCGTCGACCCGCACATGGGCGTTGCGATAGCCATGCCACCGCCAGCTGTCGGACGCACCGATCGGGTCCATGATCGAATCGTGCAGAACCTCGGGCAATGGCCGGCGAAACACATGCAGCAGGGCCCGGGCCAGGACGTTGACCCGGACATCGTTGTATTCCCAGTACGTACCGGGCGTTTGCAGTAACCGTTTCTCGCCCTTTCGCCCGGCATCGCCGTCGCTGCCGAGGTCGCGAAAATGATCGACCTGGTCCGGTTTGCCGAACAGCGTGCCTTGCCATTCGCTGGTCTGATGGAGAAGGTGACGCCAGGTGATCGCCAGGTTGCCGCCGCCGCCGAACCAATCGTCATCGACATAGCCCGCGACCGTGTCGTCGATATCGTCGATCAGACCTTCGCCCAGGGCCAGACCGGCCAGTATGGCCAGATAGCTCTTGGCGATGGAGAAGGTGAAATCCGCCCGGTCCGGATCGCCCCACTGGGCGGCAATCCGACCCCGGCGAATGAACAGGCCCGCCGGTCCGCCCCCGGGCGCCACCGGGCCGATGGTCTCGTTCCATGGCGGCGGTTCGTGTTGCGTCAGCGTCGGCAGGAAATCGGCCTTGTCCAGGTCGCGCGGCCATCTGGTTTCGGCGTTTTCGGCGAAAGTGACCGCTTCGGCCAGACGCGCGGCGTCCAGACCCGCGTCGCCGGGATCGATGCGATCCCAATGGGGGTGGGGGCCGGGAATGTCGTTCATCGCCGGCGTTCAATCTTCGGGAGGCTTGGCATGGGCGTCGTTGCGCTGATCACCCAGCAGCTTCAGGCGGGCCCGTTCGGCCTTGCCGATGTGTTTACGGGCCAGGCGTTCGGCCTTTTCCGGTTCGCGGGCGCGGATCGCTTCCATCATTGCCAAATGCTCTTCATGCGCCGCTTGGGCGCGATCGGGGAAGGAATAGGTCGTGCCCTGCAACAGCGCCAGGGCATCGCGCAGCGCCGCCGCCGATTTCAACAGGTAACGGTTATGCGCCGCCTGGAACAGGGCGTCGTGGAACCGGCGGTTGATCTCCGCCTGACGCACCGGGTTGCCGTTGCCCGGTGTCGTCTGGCCCAGGCAGTCTTCCATATAGGCGAGTTCTGGGATCGAGGCATGCTGGGCCGCAAGACGGGCGGCACCGCCTTCCAAAACGCGGCGCATGGCGTAAAGCTCGACCACCTGTTGATGGTCCAGTTCGGCGACGACCACGCCGCGCCAGGCTTCGAAGGTGACGATACCGTCCGCCTGCAGGCGACGGAGCGCCTCGCGCACGGGCGTGCGGCTGACGCCGAGCCAGGCCGCGACCTCGGTTTCGCGAATTCGGCCGCCCGGTCCGTAGCGGCCGCTGCGGATCGCCTCCCGCAGGCGCTCATGGACGTACTCGCCCCGGGAAGTCTGGCCGGAAAATTCCTTGTCGCGGCTCATCCAAATCCCCCGTTCATCTTCCCGCCGCCGTCAATTGGTTTTCCAATTCTTCGCGGATATCCGTCGGAACGGGGCAGGGCTTGCGCGTGGCCAGGTCGATGAACACGTTGGTGCTTTCCGCCGTGGCCCGCACTGCGTCGTCCAGGAACACGCCGGACCTGATGGTGATCGACGATCCGCCCACCCGCTTGATGCAGGTACCGACCTGAACCGTGCCGGGGTAATGCATTTCGGCGCGAAAATCGATGGTCACGCGGGCAAGCACGAAATCGATCCCCGGGTGGGATTCCGGCTTCAGGTATTGGGTGACGTAGGCGTTGCGCCCGGCTTCGACCAAGGCGGAAAACGCAACGTTGTTGATATGCCCCATGCTGTCCTGATCGGAAAATCGCAGCGTCACGGGCGTCCAATGGCGGAAGGTCTCGGCGTGGCTGGTGTCGATGTCGGGCGGCGATGCGGGCATGGGCTGATCCGAAAGTCATGGGCGGGAACGGGTGCATCTCGATGGGTCGTGTTTGTTCCCCGCGATCCCTAAGTGTATACAATATGGCGCCGCGCCGTCATGGCTGAATCGTTCTAAAAGAGAATTTGGCGGCCACCGAGCCGACCGGGAGGAGACCCATGGACCTGCACGACCTGACCGCCGCCGAGGCGCTGCGACGCATGACGACGGGCGAACTGACCGCAAGGGATTACGTCGCCGCCTGCCTGGCGCGGATCGACGCCCGGGAGGAAGCCGTCGGGGCCTGGGTCTTCTTGGACCCGGACTTGGCGCTGGCCCAGGCCGAGGCCGCCGACGCCCGACGCCGGGACGGCTCCGCCGGTCCGCTCAATGGGTTGCCCGTGGGGATCAAGGACATCATCGACACGGCCGACCAGCCCACGGAAAACGGTTCGGCGCTCTGCGCCGGTCGACGGCCCGAGAAGGATGCGACCCTGGTTCGCCTGCTGCGCGAGGCCGGGGCCGTGATCATGGGCAAATGCGTGACCACCGAATTCGCCATGTCGGCCCCGGGCAAGACCCGCAATCCGCATGATCCCGAATGCACGCCGGGGGGGTCCTCCTCGGGCTCAGCCGCCGCCGTCGGCGACCATATGGTGCCGCTCGCCATCGGGTCGCAGACCGGTGGTTCGATGCTGCGTCCCGCTTCCTACAACGGGATTTATGGGCTGAAGCCGACCTATGGGACGATTTCCCGGGCTGGCATGTCGCCCTTGTCCCGGCGGCTCGACCACCCCGGCATTTACGCCCGCACGCCGGAAGACATCGCCTTGGCGGCGGCGGTCCTGTTGGCGCCCGACCCAGCCGATCCGGACACCTGCCTGGACGCGGACTTTGGCGCGGCCCCGCCGCTCGACGCGCCGCCGCGCATCGCCTTCGTTCGCGGGCCGGTCTGGGACCGCGGCGAGGCCGATATGCAGCGGGGTCTGGAAGGTCTGGCCGGCCGGCTCGGCGACGTCGTCACGGAAACGGACCTGCCGCCGTTGTTCAACGAGGCCGCGGCGACCCATGCGACCATCATGAACGGCGCCGTCGCCGGCGCCCTGGGTCATTACTACGATACCGGCAAGAACAAGATGAAGGACATCACCCGCGACCGGATCGAGCGCGGCTTCCCCGTCACCGCCCGGGAATACGTTGAAGCCCTTGCTCGGGCCGAGGCCATGCAGCGTGCCCTGGCCGATGTATTTGCCGGTTTCGACGCCATTTTGACGCCCGTCGCGCCCGGCCAGGCGCCCCGCGACCTGAGCCGCACCGGCGATGCCGTGTTCAACGGCTATTGGACGTTGATGGGGGCGCCGGCGGCCAGTCTGCCCCTGCTGACGGGCGCCGATAGCCTGCCGATCGGGGGGCAGGTCGTCTGCCCCTGGGGTGAGGATGCCAAGCTGCTCAGAATCTGTCGTTGGATCGCCGATCGGGCCGGTGAATGGCGGTGAGCGATTCTGGCACGGCCTCTGGTCCTGTCGCGGCCGTCGACGGCGACCGGCTCTGGGCCGCGTTGATGGAAATGGCGCGGATTGGCGCGACACCGGGCGGCGGGGTCGGCCGATTGGCCTTGACCGATTTGGACCGTGACGGCCGGGATCTGTTTGTTTCCTGGTGCCAGGAAGCGAGCCTTGAGGTGCGCATCGACCGCATGGGCAACATCCGGGCCCGGCGCCCGGGGACCAAACCCGACGCCCCGCCGGTGATGACCGGCAGTCACCTGGACACCCAACCGCTCGGCGGTAAGTTCGACGGCGCCTACGGCGTGCTCGCCGGCCTGGAGGTGATGCGCGCCTTGAACGACGCGGCGGTCGAAACGCGGGCGCCGCTTGAGGTCGTCGTCTGGAGTGACGAGGAAGGCGTCCGGTTTGCCGGTGGCGCCATGGCGTCCGCGGTTTTTGCCGGCCGGTTCGGGCTTGACCAGGCCTTGGCGCTGCCCGACCGTGAAGGCACCACCACTTTCGGCGAAGAACTGGCGCGCATTGGCTATGACGGCGATGCGCCCTGCGGCGGCGAGCCGGTTTCCGCCTTCTTCGAGGCGCAAATCGAACAGGGGCCCGTGTTGGATGCGGCGGGCACCCCCATCGGCGCCGTCCTGGGTGCCCAGGGACAGCGGTGTTACCTGGTGACCGTCACTGGCGAGGAAGGCCATGCCGGGACCCTGCCGATGGACCTTAGGCGAGACGCCATGGTCGGTGCGGCGCGGATGATCGATGCCTTGAACGGACTGGCCTTCGAATTCGAGCCCAATCCAGTGATCACTACGGGCTATCTCGCCGTTCGGCCCAATTCACGCAACACCATCCCCGGCCAAGTGACGTTTTCGATCGACGCTCGCCACCCGGACGATGCGACGATGACGGCAATCGACGCGCAATTGCGCGCTGTCCTCAAGAAAACCGCCGATCAGGCGGGGCTCGGCCTTGAGTTGACGCAAACCTCGGCCCGGGACGCCGTTGTCTTCGATCCGGCCTGCGTGCAAGCCGTGCGCGATGCCGCCGACCGCCTGGGTGTGGCCTGGCGGGACATCCATTCGGGCGCCGGCCATGACGCTTGCAACCTGGCGCTCTGCGCGCCCACGGGCATGATTTTCGTGCCCTGTGACGATGGCATCAGCCACAACGAACGCGAGGCCGCCCGTCCCGAAAACCTCGCCACGGGATGTCGGATCCTCTTGGACGCCATGGCCCGGTGGGCCGGGACGGTATAGCGCTTGCTGATCCTAACGCTTGTCAGGGCCGAGGGAATGGACCAAATCGACGATGCGGCGCCGAACCTTCGGGTCGCCGACAGCGTAATAGGCACGCACCAGTTCGAGCGTTTCCCGGCGCGCCATGGGGTCCCGTTCTAGAATGTCCTGGGATCGATCGGATAGACCAATTTCCAGCTGCCCTTCATGGGTGCGAATCTGCGACGGCAGTTCTTCAAAAAAATAAGAGACGGGAACGTCGAGAATACGCGAAAACATGTAAAGGCGGCTGGCGCCGATTCGGTTGGCACCACGCTCATACTTTTGGATTTGTTGAAATGTCAGTCCGACCGCGTCGCCCAGCTTTTCTTGACTCATTCCCAAGAGAGTCCGGCGAAGCCGCAGCCGCTGGCCGACATGCACATCGACAGGGTTGGACACTCCCGGCGGCAGCCTTTTCTGTCGACCGGTTTGCGCTTTGCGCGATATTTTAGGCATTCGAGTGTTTCCTTACGTTAGCTTGACCTAGGAAGATTCATCGCCTCTTCCCGACTCCCAAGCTGCAACAATTATACCACACAGCTTGCGGGGTCGCCCTGAGTTTGGCGAAAAAGCCCTGAGGGTTACAATAGAACTCACAAAACAAGTAGATTATTGACCGAAACGAGGGTTTTAGGCCAAAAAAAAGACCAATTCCAGCAGTCGTTGGCTTGTTTTGGCAATAGGGGAGTTAGCGGTTGACCGGTCTTGGCGATCCATTGAGAATCGTGATTGCCATTTTGAAACTTTTCCGGGAGCCCCCCCTGTGTCCGAAGATACTCTTGATGAGCATTATGTTGAATTGGTGTCCAGCGTTTCCCACGCCAATGGCGTGTTCCGTGTTACCTTGGGTCAACAGGTCGAAGCATCGACGTCACGCCCGGTGACGCGTTTATACATCCCAGCGAACCAGTTACAGGCGATGCTGCGCGGGATCGCCGATGGGGCCAATGAGATTCGTGAAAAATTGCAAAGCCAAGCCGAAGACGCCGCGAGCGACGACACCGAGCCGGCTGAAGATGCCAAGGACATGGCGGCCAAAAAGCCCGCGGCCAAGAAACCCGCGGCAAAGAAATAAATTAAATTTTGGGCACCGCCATCGGTTAATCAGAGGCCGGGCGGGGTCTCAGCGTTCGCCCATTGCGTCATCCAGATTGGCGAGCAGCGGATCCAGCAAATAGCGGGCCACGGTCCGCGATCCGGTCTGAATGCTGGCCACCACTTGCATCCCCGGGAAAAGGTTGTAGACCAGGGTTCCCCGGCTGAAATGGTCGGCTTCGGTGGCGATCCGTACCTTGTAATAGGGCGCGCCCTCGGGCGTTTGCAGGGTATCGGGGCTGACATGGATCACGGTGCCGTTGAGCGCGTTGAACCGCATGGCGTCGCCGGATGCGAGTTTCACCGTCGCGTCCTGGCCGGGCACCACATACCCAATGTCCTGGGTCGGCAATTGGGCCTCGATGATCAGCTTATCCCCCGCCGGCACGACATCGACGACCGGGTCGCCGGGCCGGATCACGCCACCAACGGTGACGACGTGCAGCGTCTTGACCGTCCCGTCCACGGGCGAGCGGACGACGGTCCGTTGCAGGTTGTCCTTGAACTTCTGAATGCGTTGCGTCAACTCGCGGAAGTTCAATTCCGCTTCGTCTAGTTGGCGCTGGTATTCTTGGGTGAATTCGCTTTCCACGCTTTCCAGAACGGCCTGCGATTCCTTCAGCGCCGCTTCCGCCCGACGCAACGATGCCTGATCCGTTTCGATCCCGCCGCGCAGTTCCTCCGCCTCTTTCAACAAATTCAAGTGAACGAAGCGATTGGTCAGATCGCGCTTCAACAAGCCCTCGCTGATTCTGACTTGCTCATCGACCAGTTTGTAGCTCTTGCGGCTGTTGGCGATCCGCGTCTTGATCTCGCGGATTTCTTGGGTTCGCTGCTTGATCGCCGCTTTCTGGCGTTTGATGTTGCTTTGATGATTGCCGAGGTCGGCCAGAAACCGCTGTCGCGCGCTGGCTGCAAGGTCGGGACGTTCCCGCATCAGGTCTTCGGGCAGGGTCAGTTTGGCGGCGCCCGTCAGCAATGCGTCGAACCGCAACAGGTCGAAGCGCAGGGAGGCGAGCCTCTCCCCAAGTTCGCCCACGTCGGCACTGGACGCCGTTGGTTCCAGGACGACAAGTTCCTGCCCGGCCTTGACCTTCGAACCCTCGATGACCTTGATGTCGCGGACAATACCACCTTCCAGGTGCTGGATGGTCTTGACCTGGGTCGAGGGGATGACCTCGCCGGTGGCCATACTGACGATGTCCAATTCGCTGAACGCCGACCAGATGCCGAAGCAGATAACCATGGCGGCGCAGAGGAAGAACACCGCATGGGTCGAGCCGGGGACCGTTTCCGACGGCGCGTAGCCTTCGGTCAGGGTGCCGATATCCACGGGCGCCGCCTGATCGGTCTTTTGTCGCGGCGCTGCGTCGTCGGGCGCGGCATCGGCCGTGCCACCGGCCCGCGCTTGCTCGGCGGGGATCTGCGCCGGCGTAATCTGACCGAGCGCCGGACCTGGGCCGGGCGGCGGTGTTGGCTTGTCGGGGGGCCTGTTCATGGGATCAATCGCCTCCGCGTTTCCGGGCGCTCAGGGGATTGGGCAGCGGGGTCACTTCTGCGCTGGCGTCGTCACCGTTGTCGGCGCGGGATTGGGGGGTGGCCTTGCCGCTCGTCTGTTCGCCCGGGACGCCCCATGTCT
>JANQIJ010000261.1 GCA_028282185.1 Rhodospirillales bacterium | reverse complement strand
GACCCCAGGGGGCTTAGCCCCCTGGACCCCAAAATCAAAAGCCGCGTGTCGAGAGATGCGCGGCTTTTTTGTAAAGTGTCAAGTTTCACCGAAAAACTCGTAGAGCCGAAGCCAATAATCCGCCTCAATCTCTAATTGAAGTAACGCCCCAGCATCTGGCTCGAACAGTTGAAAATGCCGGTTCTTTCTGCTCTCGATTATTGTAGCCGTGCCATTGATACCGCTGTCAGCAACCATCTTATGCAGCAAATGCAAGACCACTTCTCTCCGGTCATTCGGCAGCGCCGCTTTCTTCATGTAGAACCGCGAAACACTCCAGACGTCGTCAATTTTGATAACCGCGTCTGGGCGGAATCGAACCTTTAAACCGTTGTGGGTCCAGTCAATCCAACTACCTGATCGAATACCATCGACTTCGACCTTGCGGATCCACTTTTTGTACCCTTGGGCATTCTTCGCATAGTGGTCAAATTTTGAGGGCGCCTTTGAGAAATCTTCGTTCTTCAAAAATTTGTCTAGTTTGGAAATTGGTAGGTTTGAACGATGAATGTCTCTGATCTTAGACTTGAGCTTGTCGTAATAATCCCTTCCCCCTTTTACCTCCTCGCCAAGGGCTAACTTATCTTCTTTTTCCTTTTGCTTTTTTACCCATTTTTGAACTTGCCGGATTTTTTTCGGCCCGCTGTTCATTATGAAGTTCTCAAATTCAGCGAAAGGAACCGTAACGATGTTTTGCTCAGCCATTTGAAACCCCCAAGCGCAACCTGAACCCTACTTCTTTAACTTCTCTCTCATTGCCTTGTTCACGGGCTGGCGCCCGACCTTAACGTTGGCAACTGAGCGCCCGTATTTGTCCCTGGCGACCGTATCAACCGATACCGTCTGACCAGCAACAAGCTTCCGAAGTTCTTGTGTTGCGCTAACCGCACCTTTAGTTCCCCGCTCAGGTGCGTCTACATTTGCAAGACAGACTGAACGCTTCCTGCTCGAGGTCTGGAATGTGTCGCCGTCAATTACTCTGGTAACTTTCTCTTTCCGTGCCATTTTTTTCTCTCTTCACTTGCCTCAGAACACGAAAGGGGCCGGGTGCTACTGCACCTAGGGCCCCTCACCTAATTTGAGCACAATATCTTGATCCAAAAGAGAACACAACAGGAACATATTCGGCGCAGGGGACTATATTCTATCATTATATACCTTAAGTATTTTATGTTCTTTTATTCCGAGTACAAATCAAAAGCGACAGCGCGGCATCCTCCGGCAGTAATTTCGGGGATTATAGCTTTAATCAAGGGGTCCAGGGGACCGAGTCCCCTGGAATCTTCTTTTTCTAAAATTCAGGAAGTTCCAACTTCTCGGTGGCGCCGCACCCAGGAGACCCGCCTGCCCGGCACCGCCATGAACCGCGCATTCAAAATGTGCGGCCATGCTCTCGATAAATCCCATTGGGCCATCCCGGTGCCTCAGGTTAGAGCGTTTCAGAGTTTAATTGAATCGTAGGGGATTCCCTTTTGGGCTGATTTCTGATTCAAGATGGATGCTGGATAAGGAGGCCGGCATCTGATGACAGCTCCCCTTTCCAATGATCTTCGCGAGCGCGTTGTGGACGCCATTGCCGCTGGCGAGAGTTGCCGGAGTGTCGCAGCGCGTTTTGGGGTTTCGGTTTCCTCCGCTGTGAAGTGGTCGCAGCGCTACCGGGCGACGGGTTCTGTCGCACCCGGCAAGATGGGCGGCCACCGCAAGTGTGTTCTGGAGCCGCATCGAGACTTCATCATCGAGCAGCTTAAGCAGACACCCCATCTGAGCCTGCATGGGCTGAAGGCGGAACTGGCGGCCCGCGGTGTGAAGGTTTCCCATGACACGGTGTGGCGGTTCCTACGGCGTGAAGGATTGCGGTTCAAAAAAAACGCTGTTCGCTCTTGAGCGGGGCCGCGCCGATATCGCCCGCAGGCGCAAGCGGTGGCCCTTCCAGACGCGCCTTGATCCCCGACGGCTGGTGTTTGTCGATGAAACGTGGATCAAGACGAACATGGCACCGTTACGCGGATGGGGCGGGAAGGGAAAGCGCCTGCGCGGCTTCGCGCCGCATGGCCATTGGCGCACACTGACCTTCATCGGCGCTTTGCGCTGCGATGGCCTGACCGCGCCTTGCGTCTTCGATGGCCCGATCAATGGTCAGTGCTTCCGGGCATGGGTCGAGCAGCAACTGGTGCCGGTGCTTCAGCCTGGCGATATCGTCGTCATGGACAACCTGGGCAGCCACAAGTCCAAGGCCGTCCGCCAAGCCATCAGGGCCGCCGACGCCCGGCTCTGGTTCCTGCCGCCATACTCACCCGCCCTCAATCCCATCGAACAGGCCTTCGCCAAGATCAAGCACTGGATGCGCATGGCCCAGAAACGAACCATCGAAGAAACCTGGCGATATGTTGGCCACCTCGTCTCAACAATCGAACCAACCGAATGCGCCAAGTACATCCAAAACGCTGGATACGCTTCCGTTAAAACCTGAAACGCTCTAGACCCAGACCAAAAAGAGATATTCACTCATTTCGGATATCCTCGGCAGTGGTGGAGTTCCCACGGCGAGAATGGAAGATGAGTTGGACAACTTCGTCCTACTTAGGCTCCACCATCCTTTGCCGCGCCATGAATGTTGAGGAGCTGCTTCGCCAGCAAGTCTTCCTGCATTCCCTCTAACTCGCTCAAGTCAAACGTTCCGGGAGCCGTCACGCTTTTATCGGCGGCTTCGAGCGCTTTGTAATACGGTGTCTTGTTTCGAGAGATCATTTCGGGAATCGTTGGTTCCCCCGGCACCCAGTAGCCGACACGCATACACAAAACGAAATAACTTACCGCTCGTGCAGTCCTACCGTTGCCATCAGCAAATGCGTGAATCCAATTCATCCTCCAAAGAACATATGAAGACAAATGCAAGGCTGATCGTTCGATGAAGTTGTCATTTACGTAGTCACACATGTCTTCCACCAACTCGGCTACCAAGCCTGCATTTGGCGGTTCATGCTGACTTCCGTGTATTTCAACCGGCCCAGGCCGAAAGGTCCCGGCTAGCGGATGAATTTCCTCGAGCGCGACTCGGTGAAGATGGAGGATGTTGGATGGCCGCAGTCTGAACTCTCGTTCGGGATGGAGCCAATATTCGACGAGTTCTTGAATTTCGTCATACTGACGTAGCGTATTTCGGGCTTCCCGGCGGGCTTTCTCCTCCGGGTCGGTAATCAATTCAGCCTCAATTGCAACGCTGTGACGCTCTTTGTCGTCCGCTTCGTCTGTCATTCGAAATTCTAGTTTTTACGGATAGCTTTAAGCGCTTCCGCTTCCTCATCGATAATTTTGCGCGTAACCCGCGCATTCTCAATGTTAGCGTTTCCATAGGCAAAGCTGCGACGTTGTTCTTCCTTCTCGTCCGCAGACATCTTTACCGTACTGGCTTTCTCCAAAAGTTCCTGTAGATCACGTCCCATGCTCCAACCTTTCTGTTTATCTTTTTGGTTTGTTCAAATGTGACGTAGATTGACTCGTCATGCAATTTGAAAACAAATATCCTTATAGTTGTTTTTTTTCATGGCGTTACGGGATATTTGCGCATTGATTTCAATCAAGCGAGATTGATGCGGTAAGAATCGAAATCACAATTGTTCTTTATATGTTCCTCTTATATGGGACGATCTGTAGAAAATTAAAGTCGCAACATGTCATAAACTGGTATTCATACTATCCCCGCCCTACGATGAAGCCTCTTCGCCCGGGCGCGCCCTCTTGCCGAGTGCGCCGCAACGCCGCGTCAGCCAGGCCACAACGCCGTTCCGGGGTGGAACTGCGACCAGGCGAACCAGAAGGCCTGGTGGCTGCCGATGTCTTGGCCATCCTTGCCCACGGCCTTGACGCCGCCGGCCATGAGTTCCAGGCGCACGTCCTCAAAGGTGATGTCCCGGCCTTGTTTCAGGGCCGCGATGGCCTTGGAGCGCCGGAAGGCAACCGGTTTGCCGGAGGCCGTGATCACGCCGATGATGTCTTCGTGAACGGGCAGGCGCGGGTCCACGTCGCCCACGGGGAAGATGGGCCCGTCGGCGTCCCGGCCCGAGCGGAAATCGAAGTTGCGGCCAAGCGCCAGGGCTTCGACCAGGACCGTTGTCCCCGGATATTTTTTCTTCCAGGTCCCCCAATCGGTGGTAACGACGGTGGCCTGTTTGAGCTTCAGGTTCCGGTCGGCCAAGGGCCCGGTCACCGCGTCGCCGGTGAAGGTGTCGAAAACGGAATGCGTGGTGATGTCGTACATCACCTTGTTGGAGCGAATGAGCAGCCCGGATGTGCGCAAAACCGGCCGATCGATGCCCAGCGGCAGTTCATCGGTGAAGTATGCCTGGGCCGCACCGCAGAGCGTGCAATAGGGAATGCCCAGATGCCGCCCGCCGAGCGTGTCGTTGACCATTTCACGGACTTCCATGATTTGCCGGGGGTAGGCCCGGTATTCGCCGCTCACATGAATGCCGAAAACAACGTCGTCGTCTTTGCCTCGGCGCTCGAGACCCGGGGGTTGTCGGCGGCGGGGATGCAATTGCAGTCCTCGTCCGTCTCGTCATAGGGCCGGTCGTCGATCAGCACCCCGCCCCAGGACACATGCCGCCAGTCGATGGTGCCTTCGACGAAAAGCTTCTCCCAGCCGGGCTCGATCCGCGTGAAGATCGCTTTCTTCACGTCCAAATACCCCGGCGGCGCCGGAATGTCCCAGGCGATCAGATGATCCGTGACGCCCATTGCCGGGTGATCGAAGCCGACCTGCAGTTCCTGGTTGCCAACATCCGCACGGACGAGGGCCTGGCCGTCGCCCGAAAATACGGCGTGCCGCATATCATGCTGTTGTTCCTGGACGGCCAGGGCCGGCAGAAATTGGTGCTTTCCGGCGTCCATGACAGCGATCAGCTGGCGCCCTTGTTCCAGAACCACGCCCGGTCCTATCCGGCGACGGCGGCGAAAAGCAGTTAGAGGTTTCCGCCGGCAGGGGCGGGCCGGGGCAGGCCAGCGGCCTCAACCGTTGTCGACGAACCCGCCACCCATGGCGCTCTCACCTTGGCGCGGCGGCAGCGCCGCGGCGATTTCCTGCATCTTTTCCAGAAATTGCAGGGTTCCGTCGAGCGACATGGACACCTCGCCTTTGAACTCAACCTCGACGTCGCGCACTTTCAATCTGATATCGGCCACTGCATCCTCCCGTTGCTTGACACCCGGGAGGATGATGGCCCGCATGACGCCCGGGTCAAGAGGCGGCGTTGCCGCTTGGGAACGGACCCACAAACCGCCACCGCCCATACCGCCGGCGGTCTGCCCGGTGCCTCACACCTGGTCCGACCGGAGGTTCAGCCCGCGGCCAGAAACGCATTCCTGAACCGCAGGCGGCATTCCGCCGGGTTCAGGTTCCTCTTGAAGGCCGTGGGGTCGCCCGGCATCACCCGGCACCAGAGGAAGCGGGGGCCGGGCGCGTCTTTCAGGAAATCCCGCGCGGCCGGAATCTCGCCAGCCGAAGAAATCGTCATCACGCTTTCGATGCCCGCCCCCTCGGCGATCTTGGCCAGGCTGGTGCGGTTGACCGTATGGCCTTCCTGGCCACCGGTCTCGCCATGGGTGCCGTTGTCGATACAGACGATCGAGAGATTGGCCGGCGATTGCGTCGCCACGGTGTTGAGCGAGCCGAGGTTCATCTGCAATTCACCATCGCCGGTGATGACGACGACCCGGCGGTCCGGCGCCGACAAAGCCATGCCGAGCCCCGTGGCCACCGCAGCCCCCATGCAACCGGCCATGGTGAACAGATGGTCGCCATCCTGGGTCAGGCCTGCCGCGTCCCGGGCCGAGCCGGCCAAACCGGTGACGATCAGGCAATCCCCGTGGCCCGGCAGCAGCGGCTCTAGGAGGTTGCGGCGGTCCAAACTTATGTCGATCATCTGTCGTACTCTTTTTTGTTTGCGCGAATATGTCTTTGCTTGCGCGAATGTGTCGTCGGTCGCCTTGCGGCGTCCTCGGGGTTTGCGACTAAAACGCCTTGGCGCCCAGGAATTTCTGACTCAAGACCAGGGCCGCGCCCTGGTTGTTGTGAAAGGCCGCGTTAATCGCCGCCGTGGCGGCACCCTCCAATTCGTCCCGCCGCTCGACCATGAAGACCAGGACGCCCATGGCTTCCAGGATCGGCACCGCCGCCTGACCCATGGGGTATTGCCACGGGTTCTGCTCGCCGTAGTCGCCGCGCATGGAGACCATCATCAAACATGGGAAATTGCCGCCCTTGCAGAACGACAAGAAGTTGGGGCAGTTGCCGACGCCCGACGACTGCATCATCAAGATCGCCTTCTTATCGACCAGATCGGCGCCCGCCGCCATGGCGACGCCCTCTTCCTCGGTGGTCAACAGGACCAGACGGGTTTCGTTGTCTTCCTCGGCCAATTCGGCGAGCCGCGCGTTTCCGGCGTCGGGGATATAGGTGAACAGTTCGACCCCCGCGTCCTTCAACTGGCGGAACAGGGCCTGGGACCATTCGTCATGCGGATGTCCGGACATGTGCGGTGATGACCTCCCCTTTTTTCGCCGAACCCTTCGGGTATCGAACATCGGGCCGCGCCGCCGCATTGTATACAATCAGCGAGATGGGGAAAGCCCCGCCGGGCATCGCCGGGCGATTTCCGTGGATCGGTCGCCGGACCCTGCCAGGACCTAGAGCATTTCAGGCTTAGATTGAATCGCTGAGACGCTCTAGGGTCCATTCGGTTGAGTTCGTCAGCCTTTAACCCATAGGGAGCTCAAGTGCGTTGAGGATACATCTCCGATAACACGCCGATCATTCGTTTGGCTTCTTCGCTGGCCAAACGATAGAAAATTCTCTTCGAGTCCCGACGGGTCGATACCAGCCGTTTTTCTCTCAGGTAGGCGAGCTGTTGGGATAGGGTCGGCTGCCGTATGCCAAGCTCGGCCTCCATTTCACCGACGGATCTCTCGCCATCAACCAGACCACACAAGATGATCAGCCTGGTTTCGTTGGCCATCGCCTTGAGAAGGTTGCTGGCGCTCGCGGTGCTAGCGGATATGACGTTCATCTGACGTTTTCTGCTTTGATTTTCCAAGTTTTCGCGGGGTGGATACGTTAAATGCGGATGAGCTCAAATTTTATATTGCGATTGAGTATTATTCGCAATATTTAATGAACATGCAAGATGTCAATCCGGGGCAGCGTTGCCTGTTGCCAGCATCGCCCTCACGTCCCACATTTTTGAAAGGACCAGATCAATGATCGGTAAAAAATTACCGGAAGTTGTTTTCAAAACCCGCGTGCGTGATGAAAACATCGGCGGGGACAATCCATTCCGTTGGCAGGACAGATCAACCGCTGATTTCTTTGCCGGCCGGCGCGTCGTGCTTTTTTCGTTGCCCGGCGCGTTCACGCCGACCTGTTCAACCTATCAACTGCCCGATTTTGAGAAGCTCACGCCGGACATCAAGGCCCGCGGCATCGATGGCATCTGCTGCCTCTCAGTGAACGACGCATTTGTGATGAACAAATGGGGCCTGGAGCAAGGTGTCAAGAACATTGAATTGATCCCGGACGGCTCCGGCGAGTTCACTCGGAAGATGGGGATGTTGGTTGACAAGGATAATTTGGGCTTCGGCATGCGCTCATGGCGATATGCAGCTATCGTGAACGACGGTGTTGTCGAAGCGTGGTTCGAAGAACCGGGATTTGAAGACAACTGTCTTGAAGACCCTTACGGTGAGTCTTCGCCTCAAAACATCTTGAAACATTTGGCAGCCTGAGGCTTGGCGAACGCCCGCATTGTTGTCAAATCGCGGGCCTGTCAAAGCAGAACAAGGGCAAAACGGGCATGCATGCGGGCCGCGCCGCATGTTTGGTTTCCGATCCGACGCGGACCCGAAGCAATTTCATGTAATCCCCTGGGCAGCGCTCATCAGTTGATTATCATCCGTTTAAATATTGCGAATGACTCGCATTCTCAATATTGTCGATCAGGAGGCGCTCATGTACGTCGATAATTCCGTCTACAACACGCTCAATTCGAACGAAGTGCAAACGATCCACGCGATGCGGAGGTTCTTGTCCACCTGCGATGGTTTTTGGACGAACAAGAAACATGCGACGACGCTATCCCTCATCGACCGGCCAATCAGGAGTTTGCTCAACCTGATTTGGCGGAACGACCCCTTCGCCGTCGATTTGCACCGCCATCAAGACCCGTCCGTGACGTTATTTGAAATCCAAATTCTTTACGGCATTTCGGAATTGCGCGCGGGCAACCATCAGACGGTCGAGGAACTGTTGACCTGGTGGCTGCCCGAACAGGACGCCACGAACGGATTTGCCATGCTGAGCACGATCGCCGGCATCATGGATGATATTGGCGCGGAACGCCGGCAGACCGACTGGTTCCGCGCCCAGATTATCGCCTTGTCCGCCCTGCGCATCCTGGCCAGACGGTCCCGCGCCCCGCGCCGGCATGGCGTCACGCAAAGCGCCGGGCACCCAATGAATGCCCCCCTCCACTAAAGGAAACCATGATGAACACTGATGCTCTCGTCGAGGTCGACGATCTACACGTCAATTTCCCGACAGCCGGCAAAGATGTTGAGGCCGTGCGCGGGGTTACCTTCAATATCCGCAAGGGTGAAACCTTGGGCGTGGTCGGCGAATCCGGTTCCGGTAAGTCCGTCACCTCCATGTCGATGATGCGCCTCAACGACATGGCCGGCGCCTACGTCCCCAAGGGCCAAATTCATCTCAACAGCGAACGCCTGGGCCGGCTTGAATTGACGGCCCTCGACGAGACGAAGATCAGCGAAATTCGCGGCCGCGAGATCGGCATGATCTTTCAAGAACCGATGACCTGTTTGAACCCGGTGCTCGACATCCGCATGCAGATGACCGAGGCCCTGTTCCAACACCTCAAGGTCTCGTCCGAGGAAGCCGAGGAGCGCGTCCTGCACCTGCTGCGCCGGGTTCGCATCCCGGACCCCGAAGGCAAGCTCGGTCAGCATCCGCACAACCTATCGGGCGGCATGCGCCAGCGGGTGATGATCGCCATGGCGCTCACCTGCAACCCGTCCCTTTTGATCGCCGATGAGCCGACAACGGCCTTGGACGTGACGATCCAGGCCCAGATCCTGGACCTGATCAAGGACCTGCAGGAAGAGATGGGGATGTCGGTTCTCTTCATCACCCATGACATGGCCGTGATCGCGGAAATGGCAGACCGTGTTGTCGTCATGTTCAACGGCAAGATCGTTGAACAAGGGTCGGTCGAGCAAATTTTTCACGACCCCCAGGAGGATTACACCAAAAAACTGATCAGCGCCGTCCCCCGGATCGGCAGCATGAAAGGCAAACCCACACCCGAAAAATTCCCGGGCCATCACTCCTAGCCGCTCCTTGATCGGATACCCGACGATCGGATCGAAAGACCCAAATTCGGAGACAAAAATGACGGAATCAGACAATATCCTTGAAGTCAAAAACCTGGTCACGCGTTTCGACCTGACCGACGGCGTGATCAGCCGCACCTACGCGCGTGTCCATGCCGTGGAAGACGTGACCTTTGAAATCCGCAGGGGTGAAACACTGAGTCTGGTGGGGGAAAGCGGCTGCGGCAAGACGACCACCGGCCGCACGATCCTCGGCCTTGAAAAGGCCACCAGTGGCGACATCATCTTCAACGGCCATTCAACGCTCAAGCAGTCGGGCAAGGAAAGAGAGGCATTCTGCCGGGCAGTCCAGATGATCTTCCAGGATCCCTATTCGTCTCTAAACCCCCGAATGTCCGTGTTCGAAACGCTTGCCGAGCCGATCCGTGTTCATAAGCTGGCCGACGAGAAAAAAATTCGCTCTCGTATCGGCGATCTATTGGATCACGTCCATCTCAAGGCCGAGTTCGCCGAGCGCTATCCTCACGAGTTTTCCGGCGGCCAGAGGCAGCGCATTTCCATCGCTCGCGCGCTCGCTCTTTCACCCAAGCTGATCGTCTGCGACGAGGCGGTCTCGGCCCTGGATGTGACGATCAAGGCGCAGGTCATCAATCTGTTAATGGACCTTCAAAAGGAATACGGCCTGTCCTATCTGTTCATCAGCCACGACATGGCAGTGGTCGAGCGGATCAGCCATCGGGTCGCCGTCATGTATCTGGGCCGTATTGTCGAGATCGGGCCACGCGTGGCGGTGTTTGAGAACCCGACCCACTCCTACACAAAGAAGCTCTTGGCCGCTGTGCCTGTCGCCGATCCGAACCTGCGCCGGACCGAGCGCCATACGGCAACGGACGAAATCCCCAATGCTGTTCGTGCGCTCGACTACGTCCCGCCACCTTTGTCCTATAAAGAGGTCGATACGGACCATTTCGTCGCCGTTGAGGATTAGTCCGCGCGCTGCTCCAAGGCAGGACGCCCGAGACGGTCGTTTCTCCGCCGAATAGGCGAATGAGGCCGGCGGCACCGTTTCCATAATTGCCCCGTTGCGCCGAACCCTTGTTTGTCGGCCGCCATCCCGGAATGGGTTCGTGCTCATATGGACGTCGCTCAAGGCTGCTACGTGCAAACGTTCTCTCGCCGGCGGCAAGCGGGCGCCCGGCCCGGTTAGGCTTTCAAATGCGCCGCCACCTTCCTCAGCCGGCCGAGGAACATCAGGATCAGCTCCGCGTTGACGGCGATCGCCGGGGTCAGGTGGATGCCCATGGCATTCAAATTGCCGATCGCGAACAGCTTGGCCATCTTTTGGAACCCGCCGGGGGCCGCTTCCTCGAAACAGCCGTTGACCGTCAATGTGTCGAAGCCGAAATCGTGTTTGAAGATGAAGTCCAAGGAGGCGGAATGCAGCCGGATGTCGGCGGGCCGGTCCGGCGTTTCGCGAAGGCCCCGGGCGAAATCGACGGTCACCCGGGCGCCGCCCCGGTCGATCAATTCCAAGGTCACCGGCTGGAACGCACCCATCACGGCCATGGCGCCCAACAGGCGGATCATCCAGGCGGAATTGTTGGCGAAGATTCGCTTGCGGTAGGCCCGGAAGCCGTCGGCCAGGGCGTCCGATCGCGGCCCGGCAGGGTAGTCGATCACCGGCTGTTCGGCCATGCCTTGATAGACGCCGCGCCAGAAATCCAGGCTGACCGGATCCTGCGCCAGACTGGCCAGGGATTGGCGTTCCAACGGCCGCATGATCACCATTTCCGACACCAGGTCCCGGCCGAATTCGGCGACGGCGTCCGGCGTATTGACCGAATCGTTCAAATACCCGTTGAGGGCGTTCGAAAACCGAACGAAGCTGGCGAAGGGTATGATCGCCTTGGCCTCCAGCACCTCTGCCTGACGCCGCATGATGTCGAGCTTTTCCCGGGCCGCTTCCTGGCGCCAGGCCTTGTTGTCCCGCCCGCCCTTCCAGGCGGCATAGCTGAACTGCGTCAGCAGCAGGTCGCAGGGGCCATGGACCGCGCGGAACACCGCCAGTTCTTGATCCGAACGGATCGGGCAGTCGTTCAAGTTGAACACCCGGAACCCGTCCAGGTCCAAAAGCAGGGCACTGTCGTAGAATTCGCTCTTGACGACCCGCAGGCGCACCCCGCCGCCGAGATCATGGACCTCCCGTTCGGGGATTTCGATAACCTCCAAACCCTGGGCACGAATGAAACCGGCGACCCGATGATCCTCGGTTTTTTGAAAGAGGAACGGAATTCTCCGCTCGCGCAGGCGCGGCCCCCATTTTTTGAAGAACGGGACCGAGAAATGGTCCGGATGCTCATGGGACAGCCAGATATGGCTGGTCCGCTCCAGAACCTCGGCGACCTCGTCGTCGGGGTTCTCGTATAACAGCGACCAGCCATCGTGAAACGCGCTGCCGAAATACCAAGGGTCGGACAGGATCGCCCGCTGGCCATGGCGGATCAGCACCGAGGCATGGTTGACGAAAGTGATGTCCATGGGAGCGCTATTCCGGTATCCAAGAGTAGATCGGCGGCGATCCTACACCATATCGCCGGGCCGGCGCATGATCTGACGCAAGCCGGTCAACGGACGTCCCGGTCTTGCCTGGCGGGCGCCATGATAAAGCCGGCGATGACCGCAACAACCCCGGAAACCGCCAACAGCGTCAGCCCCGCCTGATAGGCCGGCGCGTCATAGAGTCTGGCGCCGTCAAGCAGGCCGCCTCGCCAGTTGAGGTCGAGAACCCAGCCGATCACCGCCTGCAGCGCGGCGGCGAACAGCATGATACCGGTATTGACGATGCCGACGGCGGCACCCTCGCGCCCGCCCGAGAACCGTTCGTGGGTTTCCGTGAAGACCAGGACGACCGCGCCGGTGCCGAGCCCCTGGGCGAACAGTAGCGCCGCCAGGGCGGCTTTCGGTGCCCCGGGCCAATAGACCAGCGCCGCATAGCAGGCGACGGAGAACAACGTCGCCGCCATATAGGGCAGGCGCCGCCCGCCCAGGCGCCCCGACAGCCAACCGAGGAACGGCGCCCCCAAACCCCAGCCAAGCGCGTTGAGCGAAACAAGTAGCGCCGCCTCCGGCCGGGTCAAGCCATGCACCTGGGTCAACCATGGGACCGCCCAAAGCCCGCCGAAGCTGAGCATGATCGACATGGTGCCGGCCCCGGCCGCGGTCAGGACCCAGGTTTCCCGGCGGATCAGGACGCTGCGAAAGCTCTGTCCCGGGGCCAGGGGCGGCGCCTTGCGCGGCCCCGGCCGGGGCACGCCCATGATGAACCAGGTGGCGACGCAGGCAACCAAGGCGAACTGGCTGGCGACGCGCATGGCGTCGCGCCAACCAAAGGTCTCGACCCCCCAGGCCAGCGGCATCTGCCCGGCCAGCGCGCCGAGCACGCCGAAGCTGAGGGTCAGGCCACTCAACAACGCAAAGCGTTGCTTGGGATGCCATTGCGCCGCGAGGTTGAGGCCGATGACGAAGGTCGCGCCGGCCCCCAGGCCGATGACCAGTCGCCCGGCAAAGGCCTGGAACACGGTTTCGGCAAGGGCGAAGATCAGACTGCCAGCGGCCAACAGGGTCGCCGCGACGATCAACAGGCGGCGCGAGCCGTAGGCATCGACCAACAGGCCCGCCGGCACCTGAGTCAGGGCGTAGGCATAGAAATAAACCGCCGACAGGTTGCCGAGAACGGCACCGGTAACGGCGAAGTCGCGCATCAAGGGGTCGACCATGACACCCGGCGCGACCCGCTGGAAGAAGCCGTAGCCGAAGACAACCGCGCCAAGTCCCCAGATCAACCAGGGCACGAGGGGAGAGATTTTGTTGGCTTGTGAGGGCACGTCACAGATCGCTTTCGGATCGCCCGGGTTGTTGGATCGGGCAGTTGAAAAATGATACACCACCCTACACCTTGAAACCGACAGACTGGCAACAGGCGAGAGACCGACTCCCATGAAGTACTATCACACGATGGTCCGCATCTCGGACGTCGACGCATCTCTGAAGTTCTATTGCGACCTATTGGGCTTGAAGGAAATTCGCCGGTCGGACCGACCGGAACACGGCTATATGCTGATTTTCCTGGCCGCCGACGAGACGCCGGACGCGCAAATCGAACTGACCTATAACTACGAACCCGAGGAATACACGGGCGGTCGGAATTTCGGCCATCTCGCGTTCTATACGGACGACATTTACGGCATGTGCCAGCGGCTGGCCGACGGCGGCGTGACCATCAACCGCCCGCCGCGGGACGGTCGCATGGCCTTTGTCCGCTCGCCCGACGGGATTTCCATCGAACTGCTCCAGGAAGGCGAGGCGTTGCCCCCGGCGGAGCCCTGGGCCTCCATGGAAAATACCGGCAGCTGGTAGTACCGCCGCGCCGGCGCCTGGCCAAAGGGCGTCATGATGCGGCGTCGGCCGCCCCGGGCATCGGGCCCCGGCCTGGGTCCGTCAGGCTTTTGGCGCCGCGCCTTTGCGCAAGCCGATTAAGAACCTCCAGGCGACCGCCCTGATCCATGGTCGGCCAGGCGGCGATTTCATCCGGCGTCCGCCAACATCCCCGGCAAAAGCCGGTCGGATCATCGATCTCACAGATGCTGACGCAAGGCGAGCGCAACATCATGCGCAACTGAACGGGGTCTTCGGCGATCGAGGCATCGGTCATTGGGGCGTCTCCGGGGCAATGGCTGGATATGGCGTTTTCGCCGCGACAGTTCAAGGGCGACGCCACCCCCGGTCAACTTCCGCGCCGGGCGACGACGATGCCGGCGACGACAACCACCGCGCCCAGCCATTGCAAGGGAGCGAGACCCTCGCCCAGGAACAGCCAGCCAAGCAGCGCCGCGGCGACCACTTCCATGATCAGGCCGACGGCGGCAAACGCCGTCGGCAAGTAGGCCATGGCAAGGGCCACCAGTCCCTGGCCGGCGACGTGACTGACCAGCGCCAGGGTCACCAGCATCAACCAGCCAAAGGCGGTTTCCGCCAACAATCGGTCTTCCAGGATCAGCGCCAATGGCAACAGGGCCAGTGCCGTGACCAGCGAGCTCCAGAACATCAAGGTTCCGGTACCGACGCCGACCCGCAGGCGCAGGCGCCCTACGGTGACCATGTAGCCGGCCAGGAACAGGCCGGTGACGACCCCGTAAAGATCGCCCTGCAACCGCTCCGGACGGAACGCCAAACTGTCGCCGATCAACAGGCCGGCACCGGCGATGGCCAGCGCGGTGCCGGCAAGAAACACGGATGTCACCCGCTCGCGAAACAGCATGAACAGGATCACGGTGACATAGACCGGCGACAGAGTCGCCAGCAGGGTCGCGTTGGCGACCGCCGTGTTCATGATCGACAGATGCCAGAAGAAAAGATCGCCGGCGAAGAACAGGCCGGCCAGCGCCAACAACGCGTAATCCCGCGGCCGCAGGGCCGTCGACAGCGGCACCTGGCCCCGGCCCTGGCGCGCCCGGCGGTCTTCCCATGCCATCAGAAGCCATAGCGCCGGCAGGGCCAGGAAAGCGCGATGGAAGGCCGACGAGATCGGCCCCAATTCGTTCAGCCGGACGAACAGGGTCGAGGCCCCGGCGAATAAGGCGCCTGCGATCAAGGCCGCCAGCGCCCAGGAAACCGCGCCGGGGGCGGCCCGGCTGGCGGTCGGGTCATCGGCGGGGGCGCTCACTCCTCACCATCGGGGATCACGGCCTCGGCATCGATCTCGACCAACCATTCAGGCCGCGCCAGGGCCTGCACCACCAGCCCGGTCTGACAAGGAAAGATGCCCCGGATATGGGCACCGATGGCCTTATAAATGGCCGAACGGTGACGCACGTCCGTCAGGTAGACCGTCAGCTTGCATAAATGTTCAGGCCGCGCACCGGCCTCGTCCAGCAACTGCAGGACATTGCGCATGGCGAAGTCGCCCTGCCCCGCCGGATCGTTCAGGGCGACGGATTCGTAGGTATCCAGGTCTTGCGGCGGTTGCCCGCGAACGAATACATAGCGCCCCTGAGCAACCACCGCCTGGCACAGATCGTTGTCCAGGTCCTGTCCCGGCTGGGTGTCCTTGGTGTTGTATTTACGGATACGGCGGTGCGGCATGGGGGCTCTCCCGGGGTTGAAGGGAAGGGTCGCCGGACGGACGGCGCGGAGTATCCTAACGGTGGAAATCACGGCGCGAAACCGCCATAAGAGACTCCCACACCTGTCCCGGGGCGCTATATTGGCGCCATGGACGACGCCTTTCCGCCCGACCGAGATCACCCCGAGACGCCGCTCTTGCTGGCCGCCGACGAGCCCCCGCCCGCAACGCGGATCAATGCCGCCGGGGCCTGTCCCCTGGTTCTGGTCTGCGACCATGCGAGCAACCGCGTGCCGCGGTCCTTGGGCGACATGGGTCTTACGGCGGATCACTTCGAACGCCACATCGCCTATGACATCGGCGCAGAGGCCTTGACCCGGAACCTGTCGAAGATGCTGGACAGCCCGGCGGTTCTGGCCGGCTATTCGCGCCTGGTGGTCGATCTCAACCGCCCGCCGGGACATCCGGATGGGATGCCGGCGGTGAGCGACGAAACCGCGGTACCGGCAAATCAAAACCTCGGCCCGGCGGAAATCACCGCCCGCCTGGACGCCTTGTTCGATCCCTATCACAACCTCGTGCGCCGGACGATGAGCGAGGTGTGGGCCCGCGCCCGGCCACCGGCGATCTTTTCGGTGCATAGCTTCACGCCAAAGATGGGCGGCAGCCACCGGCCGTGGGACGTCGGCGTGCTGTGGAACCGGGACCCCCGGATCGCCCGGCCGCTGATCGCGGCCTTGCACGACGCCGGCCTGGACGTCGGCGACAACCTGCCATACTCGGGCCGCGACCTGGCCTATACCTTGAACGTCCACGGCGCCGCCTCGGGCCTGGCCAACTGCGTCATCGAAATCAATCAGGAACAGGTCGCGGACGACGCCGGCATCGCCCGGTGGAGCGACCTTTTGGGTCGCGTCCTGGCGAACATGGTCGTCGATGACGACCTGTTCCGAACGGAGATGTACTGACGTGGTGGCCGGCGAGGCGCCGCCGTTTTCCATCGGCATCGAGGAGGAGTACCTCCTGGTCGACAAGGAAAGTCGCGCGGTCGCCCAGGACGTGCCCGAAGCCCTGTTCCAGGACTGCGACAAGCGCCTTGAGGGTCGGGCCGCGCATGAATTCCTGAATGCCCAGATCGAGGTCAACACCGCGGTCTGTGACGACCTTGCCCAAGCCCGCCGAGAGTTGACCGAACTGCGCCGGACGGTGGCGGAAGTGGCCGGCGAATACGGCCTGGCCCCGATCGCCGCCTCGACCCACCCTTTTTCCCATTGGGAGGCCCAACACCATACGGATGGCGAGCGCTACAACACGATCGCCAAGGACATCCAGGCGCCTGTCCGACGGTTGATGATTTGCGGCATGCACGTGCATGTCGGGTTGGGCGACGACGATGAAATGCGTCTCGACCTGATGAACCAGGCGACCTATTTCCTGCCGCATCTCCTGGCGCTTAGCACCTCGTCACCGTTCTGGAAAGGCCAGGACACGGGCCTGCATTCCTATCGGTTGAGCGTGTTCGACGAGATGCCGCGCACCGGCCTGCCACAGCGCTTCGAATCCTATCGCGAATACGAACGCCACGTCGCCGCCCTGGTCGGCGCCGGCCTGGTCGAGGACGCGACCAAGCTATGGTGGGATTTGCGGCCCAGTGCCCGCTTCCCGACCTTGGAGATGCGCATCACCGACGTCTGCACCCTGGTCGAGGACGCCCTGTCCATCGCCGCGCTGTTCACTTGCGTGCTGAGCATGCTGTACCGCCTGAAGCTGGGGAACCAGCGGTGGCGGGTGTATTCGCCCATGCTGATCTCGGAAAATCGATGGCGGGCGCAGCGCTATGGCCTGGACGAGGGCCTGGTCGACTTCGGCAAGGGCCGGATCGTGCCTTGCGACCGGCTGTTGGATGAGATCATCGACCTGGTACGGCCCGACGCGGAAGCCCTAGGCGTGGTGCCGGAAATCGAAAACCTGCGCAGCATACAGGCGCGCGGCACCAGCGCACATCGCCAACGGGCGATCTTCGCCGATGCAAGCGGACGCGGGGCCGACGCGGCCGCCGCCTTTGCCGCGGTGGTCGACGGCCTGATTTCGGAAACCCTGGATTTCAGGGAGGGGTAACGCCGATGGGGACCACGGACATGATCAAACAATCCGCCGTCGTACCCTATCGACACGTTAAAAAGCGGATCGAATTCGCCTTGATTACCTCACGGACGACACGGCGCTGGATCGTGCCCAAGGGCATGATCGAACCAAACATGACAGCCTGGGCCTCGGCCGCCAAGGAAGCGCTTGAGGAAGCCGGCCTTTTGGGCAAGGTCGGTGACAAGCCACTGGGCGACTTCGTCTACACCAAGTTCGACAACCGGTTCCGGGTCGAACTGTTTCCGTTCCGTGTAACCAAGGTATTGGAGGACTGGGAAGAGCGTGAATTACGCAAGCGGGAATGGGTCGATGCGGCACAAGCCGTCAAACGGATCGACGAGCCCGCCGTCGGCGCGGCCATCAATTACCTGGCGAAATTGAAGAAATGGCCCGGCAGCTTGCCGTAGCGCGGATTGCGCCTTGACCGGCTGGGTCAATCAACGCGGCGCCGTCACCCGGCGTCGCGCGCTTCCATCTCGGCGATCAGCGCCTTGCGCTTCTCTTCCTGCTTCTGAACGCCTTCGTTCAAGGTGGCGATCAGCGCCTTGCCGATGTCGCCGCCATCGCCGGCGATTTTCTCGCGCAGGACGGCACGCATGGCGTCCACATGGGCCTTGACGATTTCGACTTGGGCCTCGTCCTCGCGGCAGCCTTCACGGGTACTGTCGAACAGCATCTTGCCAAAGGTCGATATCAAGGGATAACCGAAGGTCCCGCCCTGGCCGCGCAGCTCCAGGGCAACCTGATTGATTTCGTTGAACTGCGCCGTGCGCCGGCCCGGTTCCAACAGTGCCTGGGTGCACAGGTCGGACAAGCGGCCCAGGTAGTCCTGCGCCCATTTGGTAAAGTCGAGCGCCGCCCGTTCCAGCTTGGACTCCGCCTGCTCGATCAGATCGGTGGGCATCTCCCCCCGTTCCATGGGGTTGATCCGCCCGCCGGCGCATTTTTCCCGCAGGTAGTTCTGTGGCTTGAACAGGTAGACGTCGGTATCGGTTTTCGCCTTGGTCATTTTCTCGGCCGAATAAACGACCGTGCAATCGTCTTCGGTCTTCTCACGCCGTTCGCCGCTTTCCGGCGGCGGGTCCTTCTTGCGCCGCCGGTCGGGGCCGAAATAGGCCTGCGTCATGACGAACTGACGCGGGAAGTCGATCACTTCGAGAATCTTTCTGTAGACCGAGGCGCCGGAAAACGGCTTGGCCAGGAACTCCGTCGCCCCCAGATCGCGCGCCGATCCCACATAATCGTGATCGGCGGCGCCCGAAAGCATGATGAACGGCACCATGCGGTTGGGCGTTTCCTTGGCCGACCGGCACCAACGGCAGAGCAGCAGGCCGTTGATCGGCGCCATCACCAGGTCGGCGATGATCAGGTCGGGGCCGGGGTTCTTCGCCTGCTTCATAAGCTTCAGGTTCTCGATCGCTTCCTGGCCGTTCTTGACCATGGTGATGCGGTCGAAACCGAATTGACGCAGCACTTCCTCAAGCGTGCGAGAGACAAAATGATTGTCTTCGCAGAGCATCAGGCTGACACGTTCGAAATTGTACTGCGCCAAGGAAAGCGGCTCCCGACTGTCCGGTTTGGCTGGGCCATACAATTTCCGGACCCGGAAAGATGCACCCGCGTTTCTCTAGGAAATAACCGGTCTATCCCCGTTTTTCAACCGCTTGCCCGGACGCTCGACGACGCCTAAGGTGCGCGCCTCACCTCCCAACCCAGACAAAGGACTTTAGACAAGATGAGCGATATCGGCGGCGCCGCGGGCGATCGGTTGAAATCCTTCGTGGAACGCATCGAACGCCTGGAAGAAGAGAAAAAGGCCCTGGCCGACGACATCAAGGAAGTCTTCGCCGAAGCCAAGTCGGCCGGGTTCGACGTCAAGATCCTGCGCCAGGTCATCCGCCTCAGAAAAATGGACGCCAACGACCGCAATGAGATGGAGGAAGTCCTGGCCATCTATATGCGGGCCCTGGGCATGACCTGATTCCTTGCGCCGCGTGCCGGGCGCCCGGCACCGGCCATCCGGCGCCAAACACGCGAAATCGCGCGTCCGACGCGCGCGCCGGTTTCAGCCGCCGTCGCGATGAAACGCGCCGACGCATTCCAGATGATGGGAAAAGGGAAACTGGTCGATCGGCTGGACCGGCGCCTGTTTGAACCCGCCATCGACAAGCACCCGCGCATCGCGGGCGAAGGTCGCCGGATTGCACGACACCATGACCACCCGCCGGACGGTCGATGCCGCGGCGATCTCACGCACCTGGGCCAGGGCGCCCGCGCGCGGCGGGTCTAACACGGCCGTGTCGAACGCGTTGAGTTCCGAGGCCAGCAGCGGACGAGCGGCCAAATCGCGAACCGCCGTGGTCACCCGTCCGCCCAAACCCGTGCGGCCGGCCCCGGTGGCCAGGGCCGCGATCATCGCCGCGTCGTCGTCAATGGCGAGAACCGGTGCGCGGTCGGCCAGGGCCAGGGTGAAGGTCCCGGCACCGGCAAACAGCTCGACGATCCGTCGGGCATCGCCGAGCCTCGCCAGGATTGCGTGGCGCAACACCGCCTCCCCGGCCTGTGACGGTTGCAGGAACCCGCCGGCCGGCAAAGCGATGACGGCGCGCCCGAAATCGGGGGTCACCGGACGGCGCGCGGCGATGGGTTCCAGCGGGCCGTCGCCGTCCGACAGACTGAGGCGGGCTAAATCCTCCGCATCGGCAAAGGCGGCCAGGCGTTCGCGGACCGCGAGGTCG